>JAYTUF010000246.1:0-9048 GCA_043744755.1 Anatilimnocola sp. | reverse complement strand
AGCTTGAGGGCTTCGTTGACGGCGTCGGTGGCTTCTTTGCCTTTCTTGCCGGCGGCCTTGGCGGCTTGCTGGGCTTCTTGCTTGGCTTTGATTTGCTCGGGCGTCAGCAGCTTGTTGACCTTGAGCATTGCATCCTTGATCTTCGGGCCATGCTCATCGCTGATGGCCTTGTATTTGGTTTTCTGTTCGGCGGTCAGGTCCACGCTCTCGAGCTTCTTGGCCATCTGAGCGGTGGGGTCAGCACCCTTCTTGCCCTTTTTCTCTTCATTCTGAGCATTGGCGCTCAGCGCGATCGTGGCGACCACGAGCAAACCAAAAGTAATCACACATTTTCCAAAGAACGATTTCATGCGGCGAATCTCCGAACACGAGAGGGGGAAAGACAAGGTGAACTTAGTAGGCCGGAACAAGGTACTCCGAAGTTCCGGCGGGAACTGCAACGCAAGCCGGAACAGCGCGAGTACGCTTGTTCCGGCCTACTAACTGCGATTACGAAAGCGCCTGGCGGATGATGTGGCCATCGCGGACGATCATGATCGGCCGGCCGCTGCTGGTGTGATATTCGTGGGTGTGATCGATGCCCAGCGTGTGATAGAAGGTCGCGGCCACGTCATCGGGCGTGATCGCTTCGTTCTTCGGCATGGCGGCCTTCTCATCGCTTTCGCCGATGACCTGGCCACCCTGGATGCCGCCGCCGGCCAGCAGCATGAACATGCAGCGGGGATAGTGATCGCGGCCACCTTCGGCAGCGCGGGCATTGATCTTCGGCGTGCGGCCGAATTCGCCCGTGATGAAGACCGCGGTCGAATCGAGCAGCCCCTTCAGATGCAGGCCGTTGAGCAACGCAGCGACACCCGTATCAAGTTGCGGCAGCAGACTCGTTTTGAGCTTGGTGAAGTTGTTGGTGTGCGTGTCCCAACCACCCAGCGTCATGGTGACGAATCGCACGCCCGATTCGATCAAGCGGGAAGCCAGCAGGCAGTTCATGCCGAACGACTCGGTGCCGAACGGCTCGGCGAACTTCGGCGATTCCTTGCTGATATCGAAGGCATCGCGAGCGCGGCGGGAAGTGATGATCGCGTGGGCTTGCTCTGAGAAGCGATCGAGGCCGGTCAGCAGTTGGCTGTTCGACTCGACATGAGCAAACGTGCGATCCAGATCCTGCAGCAGGTTCTGGCGGCGTTCGACTTCTTCCACCGTCAGACCGGTCCCCAGCGAAATGCCGCGGACGCTGTAAGACGATCCAGCCTTCGGCGAACCGGTCGTGTTGAGCGGCGCATATTGCACGCCCAGGAAACCGGTCCGCTGATTGCTGTTGGGAATGGCCACGAACGGCGGCAGGTCTTTCGGTCCGCCCCGTTCCTTGGTCACGACAGCGCCATAGCCCGGATATTCCAGCGAAGCGATGGGCCGGTTGCCCGTGTTCACATACTCGGTTCCTAGCGCGTGAGCGCCCAGCGTGTGCGAAACGCCGCGGAGCACGCAGAACTTGTCGGCCTGGGCCGCCATCTTCGGCAGGTGCTCGGAAATCTCGACACCCGAAGCACAGGTCTTGATCGGGTTGAACGTGCCGCGGACTTCTGCCGGGGAATCGGGCTTGAGATCGAACGTGTCCATGTGCGACGGACCGCCGGTCAGGTTGATGAAGATGGCGCTGGTCGCCTTGGCTTTCTTCACTTCGCCGGCCGCGGCCATCCGCAGGTAGTTTGGCAGGTTCAGGCCGACACCCATCGTGCCAATGCCGAGCGCACCGGCGCGGAGAAAATCGCGACGCTTGACACCATCACAAGTTCGGGAAGTTGACATAAGTAAATTCCTGTTTGGGGAGTAATGTGGTTTTGGTTTTTGAAATGGAAAAGAGTACTCCTCACGCTCCGCGTGAGGACTCATCACGCGGAGCGTGATGAATACTATGGCCTAGTGATTGACGATGAACTCCTTGGTGTTGATCAAGGTCCACAGGAGCCCCTTGGCGCCTTCGATGGGTGACGATGAATCGGCCAGGAATTGCTGGCAGCGGGTCATCTCGTCGTCGGTCGGCGGACGGCTGACCGTGCGGAGATAAATCTGCCGCACGAGCGTGGCGGGATCGACATTCACGCCATCGGGCGAAGCGGCCACTTCCTTGCCCTTGTCGCCGGCCTTCTTTAACTCGGCGAGGCGTTCTTCGAGCCGCGTCACCTGGTCTTCGTCCTTGTCCTTCTTAGCGCGGCTGAGGCGGGCCTGGGTGCGGGCCAGTTCCTTATCGACGTCGATCTTGTTTGGATCACTGCCATCCTTGAGCTTGCCAACTCGCAAGCGGACCTGATCGATCCAGGTATCGCGACCACCTTCGAGCGCGGCCAGCACGCTGGTGTCGTTCTGCAGATACACGGTTTGTAGGAGGCTGGCTTCCATCGAGCGGTCGCAATCGCAATTGCTCTCGCGAGTTGAACGGCCGAAGACTTGCAAACCGAAAGCAGCGTTGCCGGCTGTATTGCCTTGCAAGCGAGCGCTGGAACTGGCGATCGAAATCGCCCGTCCCTTGATCGCGTTGCGGGCTTCGGCCGCTTTTGCATCCGAAGACGTGGCAATGTTGATCGCATCGTAGGCCACTTCGGCAGGCAAGCGCCGCGGCACCGCCCGGCTGAAGTTCCGCTCGTCCTTGGCATTCGTTTCGTTCGGATTCCAGGAGCGCTGATAGGTTTCGCTGGCGATGATTTCGCGGTGCAGCCACTTCATATCGAACTCATGATCGAGGAAGCCTTGCGTGAGATAGTCGAGCAACGGCCGGTTGCTGGGCGGATTGGCCAGGCTCAAATCATCCGGCGGCTCGACAATGCCGACGTTAAAATAGTTAGCCCAGACGCGATTGACAAAGGCCCGGGCGAAGAACGGATTGTCCTTGCTCCGCATCCAGTCCATCAGCGGCTGGCGAGCATCTTCGACGCTGTTGATGTCCATCGTCTCGCCGCCCAGCACGCGAGCCTTCGCGGGCGGTGTGCCGCCGCGGCGATTGCCTTTGTCGTCTCCTTTGGCGCGAGCCAACGCCGCGGGGGCTGGCTTGGTGACGAACACTTCGCCGAAGGGAATGGTCTTGCCTTGCTTGAGCAGGTCGGGCAATTGACGGCGGAGGTCGTTCCCCTTCAATTTCATATCGATGCCCGAATCGGCCATGATGGCGTTGTACTGTTCCAAGGTTTCTTTATCGCGGGCGCCGGTCTGACCGAAGGACACGCGGGTGAAGAAGCCCTTGAAGGCATCGAAATCGTCCTTCGACCATTGATCGAACGGATGCTTATGGCACTGCGCACATTGAATGCGAATACCGAGGAACGTATAGGCCATGCCAATCGCCCGTTCTTCCGGCATGCGATAGTTGTTGCGGGCCCAGTAATAAGGCATCGAGGGGCGTTCGGCAAACGTCTCCTTCGAATCGCCGCGATACATATCGCTCATTTCGTCGCAGAACGTAGCGTAATCTTGCCCCGGCTTGCGGCTTTGACCCAGCACAATCCCTTCGGCGATTTGATCGTAAGGAGTATTCTCGCTAACCCGTTTGTAGATCCAGTCGTACCACTCCTGGCTAGGAGCGGACCGCACCGGCGAGACGTTGTTGAGCTGCGTGTCGTTGTTGCCTGTGTAATCGCACAGCTTGGTGGTCCACCAGGCAGCATAGGCGGGCGATTCCAGCAATTGCTCAACCTTCTCGGCCCGCTTGTTGGGCGACTTGTCGGCCAGAAAGACTTCGACCTCGGTCGCGCCTGGCAACGTGCCCGTCAGGTCGAGGCTCACGCGGCGGAGGAATTCGTAATCGGCGGACAAAGCGGACGGCACGATCCCCAGCTTTTGCAACTTCTGCACAACGAGCTTATCGATTTGCGTCGGCGTGGAGATTTTCGGATAGTTCTTGCCCGAGAGCTGCGTCAGGGGGCGAATCACAGGCACCGGCACCACGGCGTTGTCATAGAAGGCGACAACGTGCGTATCGCCCGGTTCAGTCGCGGTGACGAGACCACTCGGATCGATCTTAGCCACTTGTTCGTTGTTCGACAGAAAACGGCAGAGCGGCGTGACGTCTTCCTGCGTGCCATCCGGCCAAACGGCGATGGCTTTCATCTGCACCGTGTCACCCATTTTGCCGAAGAGAATCTCGCTCGGCGTCATTTCCAACTTGACCAGCTTTTGCAGATCTTTCACATCGTACTTGGCGCCGCCAGCAATCCAGCGACGAAGCACATGGTGTTGCCAGCTTCCCTGTTTGTAGCGCTCGCCACCTTCGTGCATGTCCGCATCGGTGGGCTTGGCGAGGATCAGGCTTTCATCAACGTTCTTCACATCGATGCGCGGACTCTTGGCATCCAGCAAAGCATCGTGATCGGCTTTGAAGTCGTACCCAAACAGCGAGAGGCGAAAATCGCCCCGCCCTTGAAACGAGCCGTGGCAAGAACGGCCGTTGCAACCCAGCCGGCCAAACAGCGGGCTGACGTGCCGCTGAAAATTGGGCACTTCGTCCCCTTCGGCCTGAGCAAAACGATCATAAATGGGGAGCTGTGTCTCATCGGCTGCCTGAGCAGACAGAATACACAAGGCCCACGCGAGCGGCGTGCAAGCGAGCAGCCTGACGTAACCGAGTCGCATAAAGTTCTCCATTCTTCCTGGTGGGACAAATCTGGTGGGCATGTTGTGAGAGGCGAACGCTGCTGCGAACAGCCGCGGGCCTAACGGTTGGGTTTTTTGCTGGCGGGTTCGGTGACCGACGTGGCAGAGGATTTCGGGTTCTTGTCGAGCGGCTTATTCTTGGTTTTCGCCGAGTTATGAGCGCTAATCAAGATCTGCAAATGGCTTTCAATGGCGGAGTCGCGTTCTTGCTCCTGCCGGCTGATGTCTTGATCTAACTTGTTGAGACGCCCGCTAATCCGTTCGCGTTCCAAACGCAGCACCTCGAGCCGGGCTGCCCATTGTTCCGTCAATATATCTCGCAGTTGCTTTTTTAGCTCTTCCTGGTCGCTCGAACCGCCACCCATTTTCATGCGGGCCACGAGCAACTGGGCTCGCGATTGGGCCTTCCAGACTTTCAGTTCCTGATCGTAAAGCCGGCTGTCGCGCTCGTGGACCATCGCCAGCTTTTCGGTGACGCGGAACAAATCCTTCACCGCCCGTTCATATTCCTTAGGCTGATTCGTCTTGAGATGGGCCAGCAGTTCGGCCAGCTCCGAGTGATTCCGCTCGACAAACGAAATCACCGCCGCTTCCCGTTCCGGCGTGATGGTGATCTGCCGGAATTTGGGATTGTCTTTGCTTGGCTCTTTGCCGACAGGTGCTGCAGACGCAGGCTTCTGCCCTGGCTTTTGCGCGAGCGCAACCTGACCGCTGACCAGCAGGCCCAGCAACAACATCAACATCCAGCGCGACGTGAGCATAAAACTTAGTTCTCTTGCGGCGGAGCAACTTCGCGACCCGACAATCCCAACACAGCAGCCGTCATCCACGATGGCGCTTCCGTCGAGAAGGCCAGTTCTTCATCATCAAGGCTCATCGGCCGCGACGTTTCTTCGCTGCCCGATTCATCCTCGGCCTGTGCCAAATCGGCCTGCATCGCCGTCCAGGCATCCGCCAAGGCGGGCGAGACACTGGCGACGGTTCGATTCGCATTCAAATCAGCATCCAACCAACCGGCTTTCCAACCGGCGACGATCAAGATCGCAGCCGCAGCCGCACCACTCGCGAGCCAGGCCAGGTTATGAGTCCATTTGTAATTGGGACGAGCAGCAACCGAGACGCAGGCAATAACGGGAGCCGATTCTTCGGCAGCGATCACCGCTTGATACAGCTCAACCAATTGAGCCACCGCTTCACGGGCCCCTTGATCGACCGCCAGCAGTTCTTCAAACTGCTCGACTTCCGCTATCGACAACTCACCCGCGACATAGCGAAACGCTTGCCAGGTGAGTTCGTCTTGCTCTTTATGCATGTCTTGATTCATGATCCACCGTCACCTGATTCGCCGAGGCGAGTTCGTAGTTTAATCAAGGCCGACCGCATTCGCCCGAGGGCGGTCCCCAGCGGGATCTTCAATTCCTCCGCGATCACTGCGAAGGTCTTCTCTTCGTAAATCCGCATCCGCACCACCTGGCGTTGATCGGGTGGCAGCTGCTCCAATGCCTCCCGAACCCGCTCGACCGACTCATGCCGGACCAGCACATCCTCGGGCACCGATCGGCCAGCACCGTTTTCGCCAGACCCGCGGTCCTCCGCGATCCGCTTGACGATCTTCTCGCCCACCGCCTCCCGCCGCCGGATGGCCATCGCTTCGTGATAAGCCACCCGAAAGAGCCACGCCTTGCGCGACTCCACCTGCGTCTCACCACCTCGCTGCACCATCTTCACAAACGTCGCTTGCAGCACGTCCGCCGCCAATTGCGAGTCCCGCAGCAGCCCCACCAAAAAACACCGAAGCTCTTCGCTGTGCTGGAGATACAGCGCAGCGACTTGCTCGGTCTCAAGGGGCAAAGGGGGATTCACAATCAGTCGGCCAATGCTTTTGGCTGATACAAGCGCTCCCGCAGCCTCATCAGCCACAGTTACGCTTTGAAGTAAGATGCACGCCGCAGAGCGTTTATTGCTCAGGGAAGGAAAAAACTTGGTGATGACACTTCCGGATAGATAGCCCCGTGATTGAGCAGCGATCAGTCCTGCGTCGCAATAGCCTAACACGGCTGAGCAGCGAACCTATTCTCCATCGAGTTGTTCTTAAGGATCCGCCTCATGGCGGAACTTCAACATCTTCAGCCGACCGCTTCGCTATACTGTCCCGGTCACGACAGCAATCCACGATGGAGCGGAATTGTGCCTTGCCCCCCCGAAGTCCTCGCCCTCGTCGCCCGCTTCACTGAGCAGCGCGAGGATTACCAGAATCCTCATTACAAGGAGACCGAGCTACGGCGGGAGTTTCTCGATCCTCTCTTCAAACATCTAGGCTGGGACATCGACAACGAGCAAGGCTTCGCCGAAGCCTATAAAGAAGTCGTTCACGAATACTCTCTGAAAACCCAGATCGCCACAGAAGCCCCGGACTACTGCTTCCGAATCGGCGGCAACCGCAAGTACTTTACCGAAGCCAAAAAACCCGCCGAGAATATCAAGGAGGATAAAAAGCACGCCTATCAACTCCGCCGCTATGCCTGGTCAGCTAATCTCCTGCTGTCCATTCTCACCGATTTTGCTGAGTGGGCCGTTTACGACACCGGAATCAAGCCGAAGGAAACGGACAAGGCCTCCGTCGCCCGCGTGATGTTCTTCACTTGCGACGAACTGGCTGAGAAGTGGGACGAGTTCGCCGCCATCTTTTCCAAGCAGGCGATTCAAAAGGGCTCGTTCGACAAATACGCCGCCTCGAATAAGAAAAAACGGGGGACGGGCCGAGTCGATACCGAGTTCCTGGCGGAGATTGAAAGCTGGCGGGATGTACTGGCCCACAACATTGCCTTACGGAACGAAGGGCTCAGCCAGCGGGGCCTGAACTTCTCGGTCCAGCGGATCATCGACCGGATCATCTTCCTAAGAATTGCCGAGGACCGGGGAATAGAAGACTACGGCCGGCTGCAGGCGCTGACCAATGGCCCCGTGATTTATCCCCGCTTGATGCAACTCTTCCGCGCGGCCGATGATCGGTACAATTCCGGAATCTTCCACTTTGAAAAGGAAACGGGGCGGAGCGAAAACCCGGATGAGGTGACGCCGGACCTGGCCGTCGATGACAAGGTGCTGAAGGAGATTTTGCAGAGCCTGTATTACCCACGCAGCCCCTACGAGTTCTCCGTCCTTCCAGCCGACATTTTGGGCCAGGTCTACGAGCAGTTTTTGGGAAAGGTCATCACCCTCACCCCCGGCCATCGGGCCAAGGTGGACGAGAAGCCGGAAGTGAAGAAGGCAGGAGGCGTCTATTACACGCCGACCTACATCGTCGATTACATCGTCAAACAAACGGTCGGCAAGCTGCTTGAAGGAAAGACACCCAAGCAAGCCACCAAGCTGACCATCCTCGACCCCGCCTGCGGCAGCGGTTCGTTTCTGATTGGGGCGTATCAGTTCCTGCTCGACTGGCATCTGCAATGGTACGTGAATGACGGCCCGGAGAAGCATCGGAAGGAAATCTATTTGGCAGGGGCCAGGGGCCCGTCGGCAGGGATCAGGAGTCAGGAAACAGGAGTCAGGAAGCAGGCGGCAGAGAAATCCAACGTCGGCGATTGGCGGCTTACCTCTGCCGAGCGGAAGCGGATTCTCCTCAACAACATCTACGGTGTCGATATCGACGAGCAGGCGGTGGAGGTCACGAAGCTTTCGCTGCTCCTCAAGGTGCTGGAAGGGGAAAACCGTGAATCGCTCGACCGGCAACTGCGGTTGGTGGAAAAGCACCGGGCGCTCCCCGACCTGGGGAACAACATCAAATGCGGTAACAGCCTCATCGGCCACGACTTCTACGCCGGCAAACAACTCGCCCTGTTCGACGAGGAAGAAAAGCTGCGGATCAACACGTTCGAATGGAAAGACGAGTTCCCCGCCATCATGAAAGCGGGCGGCTTCGATGCGGTGATTGGGAACCCGCCGTATGTCAACATTCGAAACCTAACGAACAGCCAAGGGGAAGATATTACGGACTACTTTCGTTCTCGCTTTCAAACTGCTGATCGTGGCTACGATCTATACGTCTTGTTCGTGGAGCAACCGTTTAAGTTGCTCGTAAGCGGCGGCAGGTGGGGGATGATCATCCCGAACAAAATTGCGACTTTGGAGTACGCAAGAGAATGTCGCTCGTTGCTCCTTGAAAAAACGACCATTGAGACAATTGTCGACCTTTCCGATTGCCGCGTGTTCGCCAATGCCAGCGTCTACCCGTACATCATCATCTGGGAAAAGCGAAAGCCTACGGCGGCCCATACGGTTAGGATTGTCGAAGCACGCACGCCAGCCGACTTGGAGACCCCATTTTTTTCAGAGGTCCGACAAGGGGATCTCGACGTGGTAGCGGGCTTCGAATTACACGGAACTCTTGATGTTGAGTCGCGG
>JAYTUF010000245.1:0-9051 GCA_043744755.1 Anatilimnocola sp. | reverse complement strand
GAATGTCATCGGGCATGATTACGCTCAGCATTGGTCGCGAATCGCTTGAGATAGTTCGTAAGCCGCCAGTTTACGATTCAGATGTGGATCTCGAAGATCCGATTCCAGACGATATTTCGGATCAATTGCCTGGATAGTCAGCGAGCCTCTATTTGGGGAAGTACACGCCGTGAAGACTCTGGTCACTGAGCAACAAATTCAGGACGCGATCAGCAAATTGGCCGCTGATATTCGCGAGCGCGAAGCCGGCCGGCCGCTGACGGTGATCGCCATCATGACGGGCAGCATTGTGTTTTTGGCCGACTTGATGCGGAAGCTCGATTTGCCGATGCGAGTGGGCGTGGTGCAGACCAGCAGCTACCGGGGCGGCACGAAACGTGGTGCGTTGTCGATCAATTCCGATATGCTGCTGGATGTCGCGGGCCGCGATGTGTTGCTGGTCGATGATATTTTCGATACCGGCAATACCTTGAGCGAAGTCATCGCCATGATCGATGAGCTGGGTCCGCGGTCGGTGCGGTCCGCAGTGCTATTGCTCAAGCGCGGGCGGCAGGAAGTGAAGATGTGGCCCGATTATGTCGGCTTTGAAATTCCGGACGAATTCGTCGTGGGCTATGGTTTGGATTATCGTGACCTGTATCGCAATCTGCCCTACCTGGCCGCTTTGGAAGAGAGCGACCTGGTTGATCACAAGTAGCCAATCAATAGATAGAAACGATTGAGGGGGCGGATGTCTGGCACGCTCCAAAATCCCGCCCGCAGCATTTCAGATCGTCGGCCCGACGAGCGACCCGATCAGGCCCCACGAATCGCGATCGTGACGCGCCGATTATGGCCCTTAGCGGGTGAAGCAGAAGCCAGCGTGCTGCAACTGGCCGATGAGTTGCAACAAGCGGGCGCCAAGCCAACGCTCATCACGCCCCAGTGGCAGAAGCACTGGGCAGAAAACACGAGTCTCCGCAGCATCCCGCTCGTCCGCCTCCCGTGGCCGGCCACTCCTGGCTGGGGATTGCTGCGGTACCTGTATTCTCTCTCGCGATTCCTCCGTCAACAGCGAAGTGAGTTCGACGCCGTCATCGTACAAGGCCTGCGGGCTGAGGCTTACTGTGCTCTCGCCAGTCTGGAGGGAAACGGACCGCCGGTGATCCTCCGCGCGAGCGAAGCAGGCACTTATGGTGAAGTTGCCTGGCAACGGCAAGCGCGGTTCGGCAGCCGGATTGCCGCGAAGTGTCGGCAGGCCGCTGCCGTCATCGCGTCGTCGCCATTCGTCGCCGATGAACTGCGGGCCGCGAACTATCCCGCGGCACATATTCATGTGCTTCAACCAAACGTTTCTTTAGAAATGACGCCCCGCGGCGAAGACGCCCGCGAATCAGCCCGCCATGCACTCGCCGGCGTGAATCATGATTTGCATGTCGTGGGCGGAGCGCCGGTCGTGGTCTGCATTTCGCCGCTGCAAGGCGAACGAGGTTTGGAAGCGATGATTCGCAGTTGGCTGCCGATTCAGCTGCGATGGCCTCACGCCCGGCTGTGGATCATGGGCGATGGGCCGGAGCGGGAGTCGCTCTTTCGGCTGATCTGTGACTTGGATCTGCGCTATCGAGTCGTCATTCCCGGCGCGTTCGATCATTGGGACGATCTGCTGCAGGCGGCCGACGTTTACCTCGCGCCGGCGCCGCAGCCGAGCACCAGCCTGGTCTTGAGAGCGGCACTCACCAGCGGCATCGCCGTAGTCGCTAGCGACCAGGCGCAACATCGCGGGCTACTTAGTCCGGAACGGAATGGCCTGCTGTATAACGCGGCCGACAGGAACTCGTTGACTCAGTGTCTCACGCGGTTGTTCGCGAATCCCGCGTTCGGTCAGCAGCTGGGCGAGTTCGCCCAGCAGCAATCTTCCAGTGAGGCCTCCCTGGCCGCAGCCAGCGAGTCGCAATGGCTGCAGAACTTTGTCGCAGCCGAGCGAAGTGTTTAGTCAGGGCGTTAGCCACCAAACCGATAGCTGAAGTAGCGGCCCTGGTAGTAATAACCTTGGTTGTAGTTGTTGTGATAATTCTGGTGAAAGTTGTGTTGATTGTGGCCACTGTTGTGATGGCCACTGTTGTGATGGCCACTATTGTGATGGCCACTATTGTGATGGCCGCCATTGTGATGGCTGCCATTGTGATGACCACCATTGTTGTGGTGCTGGCCGCCATTGTTGTGGTGCTGACCACCGTTGTTGTGGTGCTGACCGCCGTTATTCTGATGACCACTCCCACCACCATGGCCGCTATTGCCGGCGAAGGCGGACGAAGCGAACATGCCGCTCAGTGAAAGGGCGGAAACAGCAATCAAAGTGAAGATGACACGATTCATGGCACAGACTCCTCAGGCGAGATGATGTAGGAAGGTGTCACCCGAGCAACACTGCTTGGGTAACGAAACATCTCTAAAGCAGTCGCCATGCCAGAGCGCGAAAGTTTCTTTCGCCAGTGGTCTCGATCGCGAGAAAATAGCCGAAAACAGGCTGTAAAGTAGCATTTTGGCTGAAGGCTTACCTGCTCAGGTTCTTCCCCAACGTTATCCAATTGATAACGCTGGCATCTCGTTTCGGTACTCGGCGTCTCAGGTTGGGAAGTTCGCAGTTTGAAGTAGAGGGCTGGAAGGTCGCTGATAACCGTTGCCAGCAGCTCGATCGACACAGCGACCCCTCCCTAAAAAATTTGCCCCGGCTGATGTTGACGGGAGCGCGCACACTACCTAACATCCCGGCCACCTGATTTGGCGGTTTGGCTGGACGATTTAGTTAAATTGTACCGGTTGCGCCTGCCGAATGAGATCAATGGACGATCAGGGCGAGTCGGCGGCTCAAGGATGAGATGACGTAGCACGAACCCCTTTGGTTCGTGTGAGTCGCGCCGACACAATGTGAGGCTTGCGGTCGATCAAGGGCCGCTCGTTCGAACCAGGGGGTTCGAACTACGCGGCCAAGCGGAGCAGGCGGCTGGGATCGTTTTGCGTCAAAAGACTATATACAACCCGGGATTGTGTTGCGGACCGGGCCGCTTGCGGGCTGAGAAAGGATTCTCCTGCCATGCGTAGGACACAGTTTGGTTTGAAGTTGAGCACCTGCCTGGTACTGGGCGTGGTCGCGATGTCCACCGGCTGCAAGACCGCCGGTTGGGGCGGCAGCAGTTGGAGTTGGAACCCCATGAAAATGTGGGGCTGGAACAGCAATCCGCCCCCGGCCTCGGCCCTGGCTTCGTCGCCGAAGCCCAGCACGCAGATTCCCACGCCGGGACCGACCAGCAGCGTGGCTGCCCGCAGCACAACGACCCCTGGCAGCACCAGCCCGAACAGCAGTTGGGCCAACTACAACGCCGGCACCACGCCGAGTTCAACCGCGGTCCCCACGATCAGCACGGGCGGATATGGCGGCGCGACGGCGGCCCCCAATGCGACGGCCGGCTATCCGACCACGCCGAACGCCGCGGGCTATCCCACGCAACCGGCTACCGCTTATGGCACGCCAGCCCAACCGGGGCAAATCGCGCCCAGCGGCGGCTATGGCGCTGGACCTTACAACATGACGGCGACTCCCGCCGGCGGAACCGCGGGACAAGGGGGCGGTTATGCCCCGGCCTACACGGCGAATGCTCAGCCGGGCGGCTATCAACAGCCCAGCCCGTATCAAACTCAGCCAGCGCCCGGCGGTTATCAACCGCAGCCGTATCAAGGCCAGCCGGTTTATAGCCCTCCCGCGAACAATCAGCCCGCCGATGCGGGTGGATACAACACGGGAAGCTACAACAACTCTTATAACTCGGCGCCTCCCGCGGGCGGCTATCAACAGCCCAGCTATGCACCGCCGGCCGCTCAGCCGAATAACGGTGGATACAACACCGGTGCGAGCAATCAAGCGGCACCGCCCAGTTGGCAAAGCCCCGATGGATCCGCGACTCAACCTGCTTACGATGCCGCTCCCGTCGCCGGCTCTGGTCCTACCGGAAGCAATCAGCCTGGCGACTATGCCACCACTTACAACACACCGGCCGCGGAGTCTCCGCGTCCGAACAGCGGCCCGGAAGTCACCGGCGTGACGACGGGCACCCAGCCGGCTGCGCTGCCGGCTGCCCTGACCACGGCCGGCGGCTATCGACCCGGCAGTATCGGTCGCCCGATCGATGCAGGCGTGCAGAACGCCGGCTACACGCAACCGGGAACGGGGTATAGCACGGGCGGGACGATTTATCGGTAAAAAGTAGGCCGGAACAAGCGTACTCGCGCAGTTCCGGCATGGTTTGCGAGACAATGCCGGAACTGCGGAGTACCTTGTTCCGGCCTACTGGTCAGCGTGTGCCTGGCGGGATGACAATCTCCCCCAAATCAGAGTCTGCTGCCGGCAAGTCCAGGCTGATTTCAACCTGACTGCTGAAAATCATCTTACCCACGGGTGCTTCCGGGGCTTCAATGCCATCGGCGGCGAACACGCGAGCGCGATATTTGCCGGCGCCGGCCCCGCTCTCTGATCGCAACCGCGTATCGAACTGGCCATTCTTAATCACGGCATAACCGGCCGGGCCATCGTTGCCAACCAAATCAGGATCGAAACGAATCTCGCCGGCCGGGATCGGCTTGCCTTGAAACGTGATGGTCCCCCAGTGCTCGTAACGCTGGGGCCCCTTGGGGCCGCAGCCGATTGCCGAAGCGGCGAGCAGCAATGTGAGCAGGGGCATGGTCCACGAAACTCGGGGTCGGGAGTTTTTGGCGAGCAACGATTTTTTAGGATAGTAAGACATCATTCGCCAAAGATTCCCGACCCCTGACCCTTGAGTCTAATTAACAACTAGCGGCTCGCTGCCATTGCGGCTGGAAGTTGATTTGTAGACGCCCAGATTCACGTTTTGCGAAACGAACTTCACGACGCCGTCGCACATCGAAAAATTCGCACCCCCCGGATGATGGCTCCCCATCGCGTAATCGTTGAAGGGTGTGACCGCCGGCACATTGGGCGAGTTGATGCCGTTTACAAAGTTGCGGCAGCCGCAAATGTGATCGTTCAAGGTCTGACACCCGCGCACCCAGTTGCGAAACCGCGAGCCTTCGACCGGCACGTGCCGCGAATTCTCACCCAGCAAAAACGTGAAGGCGGTGCCATCGGTCACATCGCGAAAGCCGTATTTGCTTTCGATTTCGCACACCCCTTGCTGCGCAAAGCCACCCTGGCCGACGTTCCGCAGCTCATAGGTGTTGCCGTCCGCGCTTTGTCCTTTGGGGCCCATGTTCACGTAGTAATGCGTCGTGAAAGGCGAAATGCCATTGAGTTGATCGGGCGCATGAATGTTATTCGGCGGCGCGGGGAGCATCATCTTGTCTGCCACCGAACTGGGGCAGAGATAAAACTTGAGCCGCGTGAAGCCTAATGCTCCCCGTCTGGCCTGGCCATTCGCCAGATGATCGCCGGGTGAAACGAAATCGAACTGGTCATACAGAGGCCGCTGCTCCATGAACGGCAGCACAAACACATGCCAGCCCAACGAGTTGCTAAGGATGCAGCCGGGCGGCAATTGCCGGAGCGAATCGTGATAGTTGTGCGCCGCGAGCGAAACTTGCTTGAGATGGTTCTGGCATTGAATCCGTCGCGCCGCCTCGCGCGCAGCCTGCACAGCAGGGAGCAACAGCGCGACCAGCACGCCAATGATCGCGATCACGACGAGAAGTTCGACCAGCGTGAACGCGGGCCGCCGATACTTCGCGCCCGAATGCTCCCGGAGAGGAAGAAACATCACGAAAGCTCCACAAAATAAAGTTTTTGCCTAGGCAGGCTCTATCCTATCTGCCCCTTATCAACCGGGCCAGGGTTGAAATGTTCCGGAAAGGGAGGGATTGCGGGGAATGCAGCGAAGCGGTGCCGGCGTCTAAAGTTCATTTACAGCATGTGCGGTGCCGACTATACTCGCGAACTTTGCTAACGCCCTGCTTTCACTATCTCTCCCGGAGTTCTGTTCGATGATCAAGTCCCCCGAGGGCGGCGCAATCGCGCCCAACGCCTACCGCCTGTTGTGGGCCGGATTCATGGCGATCCTGGCCGCCGGCGTCGGTTTCGCGATTCGCGGCGGTATCTTCGATAACTGGGGCGGCGAGTTCGGGTTCACCGGGGCTGAACTGGGCGCGATCGGAGCGGCTGGTTTCACGGGCTTTTGCTTCGGCATCATCATCGGCGGCATCGTCGTCGATAAGGTCGGCTACGGCTGGCTCGTCGCGGCAGCCTTCTTGTTTCACATCGCGTCGGCCATCGTCACCTTTGGCGCCATGGCGCCAGCGGATGCGGCGACCATGACCAAGGAAGCGCTCGAGTCGGCCAAGGGAACGGCCAACATGTACCTGACCATCGGCATGTTCCTGTTCGCGGTCGCGAATGGCGTACTCGAAGCCGTGGCCAACCCACTCGTCGCAACACTCTTTCCAAATAATCGCACGCATTATCTCAACATTCTGCACGCCAGTTGGCCGGCCGGTTTGATTCTCGGCAGCGCACTCGGTTGGGTGTTGGACGACATGCTCAAGGTCCACTGGAAAATGCAGCTCGCGCTGTATCTCATTCCGACGCTGCTTTACGGCATCATGTTCATGGGGCAGTCATTTCCCAAGTCGGAAGCGTCTCAAAAGGGCCTCAGCCTCGGCGAAATGTTCAAGGACGTCGGTCTCCTCGGCGGCTTGGTGGTGTGTTACTTGCTGGCTCTGTTCTTCGGCGATCTGGCTAAACCGTTCTTCCCTGCTGATTCAGCAACTCCGTCGTACATCGGTTATGCCATTGGCGGTGCGCTGCTCTTGGCGATCGGCGTAATCACGAAGTTTTCGCTCGGCTCAATCCTATTGTTCGTGCTCTTCATCGCGCATGCCTTGGTCGGCGCGGTGGAACTGGGGACGGACGGTTGGATTCAGAACATCACTGGCAATATTCTGTCGTCCAGCGAAGGCAAGATTCTGTTCGTGTTCACATCGGCAGTGATGTTCGGCTTGCGATTCTGCTCTGACTTTATCGAGAAAAAGCTGGGCATGTCGCCGATCATGATTCTGCTCGTGTGCGCGGTACTCGCCTGCATTGGCCTGAATCTGACAAGCATGGCTTCGACGTTCACCGTCGCGCTGCTCGCCCTGACGGTCTACGGAGTTGGCAAGACCTTCTTCTGGCCGACGATGCTCGCCGTGACCAGCGATCGCTTCCCAAGATCGGGCGCCGTGGCGATCAGCATCATGGGCGGGATTGGAATGATGTCGGCCGGCCTGGTTGGCTCGAAGGGGTTGGGCTACTTCAAGGATCGTTACTCCGGCGAAGAGGTCGCGAAAGTAGACCCCGCGTTGTTCGATAAATACAAGGCCGAGAAACCCAGCCTATTCCCTCCCTTCCCGCCAGCCACCGGTTTGGACGGCAAACTTCTTGGCGCTGCCAATGAAGCGAAGAAAGCAGGAAAAGCGACGGATGAGCAATTGCAAGTCATCAACGCCGATATCAAGGGAAATCGTCGCACGCTCGTCACCGACAGCATCATCCCCGCAACCATGGCCGTGATTTACTTGGGGCTGTTGCTCTACTTCAAAGCCATCGGCGGATACAAGGCGGTGAAGATCCACGAGCAGCCGGCGGGAATTGCGGAAGCGTAGATCCCGATCGCGCACCTGTCTTGAACCCGAAGGGTTCGCAGCCATTAGCCCCGGGTTGAGGCGTTAGCCGATACCCGGGGAAAACCGCGAAAATCGGGCATCGATCCCGCAGGGATCGCAGCGCAGTGGTGCTGCGATCCCTGCGGGATCGATGCGTGGAAAATGGCACGGCAACCCCAGGTGTCGCTACGCTCAACCTGGGGCTAATGGCTTCGATCCCTTCGGGATCGAATCAGATGCTGAGAATTCAAATTGATTATGTGCGGATTAGCTTCAATTCTCCTGACTGCATCTCCGCGCGGATGTTGCCCGGCAGATTAAGCGTAGTCGTCTGTTTACCGTTTTGCGCACCAGCCATGAGCGCTGCGAGCGAACTCCATTCTTCCAACCCCATCTGTTGCATTGGCCAGGCTTGCTGCTTCCAGATTTGGATCAGCACTTCGCGCACGAGATGCGGCGGTTCTTGGGCGAGTTGATCGCCAGCGATGGCGATCTGTTGGGACGAAATGACTCGCACGAATTGTTCATACAGCACCATCGCGCGGGCTTCGATCACTGCCTGCGCTTCGCCGGCGAGTTGGCCGAGTCGCAGGAGCGCTTCGCGCACTTGCGGGTTGTACTGCGCTGCCAGTTGTGGCAGCAGGGCGTGGCGGATGCGGTTGCGGGTGTAGCTGACGTCGGCGTTGGTTTCGTCCTGGCAGAAAGTTTGCTGCCGAGCGGCGAGATACTCGACGACCTCGGCGCGGCTGAACTCCAAAATGGGACGAATGAGCGTCACGGCTTCGCTCAGGGCGCGAGTCCGCGGTATGCCGGCCAGTCCCGCGAGGCCGGTGCCGCGGATCACGCGGTGCAAGATGGTTTCGGCCTGATCGTCGGCGGTGTGGGCGGTGGCGATGTAACGCGCGCCGACGCGCTGGGCGGCTTGCAGCAGAAACTCGTACCGCGCGGCGCGAGCGGTGGCTTCCCAGCCTGCGCCTCCATCGGCAACGAGCGGTTCCTCGGCCTGACCCACTTCGCAAGGCACCTTTAACTTCTTCGCTAGGTCTGAAACAAACCGAGCATCGTCGGCCGCCGCTGGCCGCAGTCGATGATTGAAATGCGCCGCGATCATCTGGCCGCGACCTGCGTCCGCCGCCTTCAACTCCGCCAGCGCGCAGAGCAAAGCCACGCTATCGGCTCCGCCCGAAACGGCCACCACGACCGTCACATCCCGCCAGGAATCAGTTGGCCAGTGCTGGGCTAAGGCCTGGGTGAAATGGAACATAGGCATCTCCGAACACCTGAATCTAGACAGCCACCGGCTTAAAGCCATTGGTATCTACACAATTCGAGGATTGCAGTAAGCTTAATCGGTTTGAATGCAAATCAAGCTCAAGGACGAGCGACTCGGGAAGCGGTGGCAGAAGT
>JAYTUF010000244.1:0-9082 GCA_043744755.1 Anatilimnocola sp. | reverse complement strand
CGCGGGCCTCAATCGCCTCAGCCGACAGATTCTCAATGAGGCCGCGGCAGCAATGGCCGGCTTGATCCGCTTCGCCGCACCCGCGCAATCCAACAACGATCGTCCACTGATTGCCGCGACCATGTTCGGCGTGACGACGCCCTGTGTGCAGCACGCGCGCAAGATTCTGGAAGGGGCCGGCTACGAAGTGCTGGTCTTTCACGCGACCGGCAACGGCGGCGAAGCGCTGGAGTCGTTAATCCGCGAGGGGCTGATTACCGGCGTGCTCGACCTCACGACAACGGAACTCGCCGATGAACTCGTGGGGGGTATTCTTTCCGCCGGTCCCACGCGTCTGACGGCCGCCGGCGAAATGGGAATTCCGCAGGTCATCTCCGTCGGCGCGCTCGACATGGTCAACTTCGGCCCCCGCGAGACCGTGCCTGCGAAATTTGCCGATCGAAAGTTCTATCAGCACAATGCCAATGTCACGCTGATGCGCACGACAGCAGAAGAAAGTCGTTTGCTAGGCGAGGAGATCGGCCGCAAGGCAGCCGCGGCGACTGGGCCGACGGAAATTGTTCTCCCGCTCCGCGGTGTATCCGCGCTCGATCAAACGGGCCAGGCCTTTGAGGATCCCGTCGCCCGTGAGCAACTCCGCTTTGGCCTGCACGCGATGGGCGGAAAGACGCCGATTGTGGAAGTCGATCAGCACATAAATGACGCGGAGTTCGCAGAATTCGCCGCGAACCGATTGCTTGATCTGGTCTTACTCCCTCGCCCCAGTACTCTGGGGAGAGGGCCGGGGTGAGGGGTTGACTTGCGAGTGGCCGCGACTAATCAGCTTCACCCCTCACCCAGGCCGATGCGAAGTTGGGGCTGGGTGGGGGAATTGGAATGGTTTGAAAAAGGGGAGATCTGTTTCGCTATGTTCTGTGATGATCGGCGGGCCACCTACCGCGCGTGCCAGACTGCCAGCCGTTCCAGGTCGCCTTGCATTTCCAGAATGTTCAGCACTAGCCGGTAACGTGCGCCGGCGAGGGACGCAAAGCCTTGGCCGCGGTCAAGCGTGGAAACGATCAGCGAAACATCTTGCGGCGTTGGTTCGCGGCCCGCGGTGGCCCAGCGGAGCAGAAAGAGGGCGATGGGATATGTCATCGCCAGTGCGCGGATGCTTTGCACGACGGACCAACTGCCTCGGTTCGCGAGCGCGTATTGATACGAAGCAGCAGAGGTTGCCAGGTAGCGCTCGAGGGGCCGCTGAATCTCCGGTCGCAGAAATGCGGGCTGCGAACTCAGTGGTTCATTGAGCGCGGCAAAAGTCGTCGGCGGAAATGTGGGATGCAGCGCCGGCACAGTGCCTTGGCCGCGCAGCATTCGCGAGATCGAACGCAGCAGCTTGCCGCGCGCGAAGAATCCCGTCGGGGGACGATAATCGGGATGCAGCCGCACATATTCGGCCGCGGTCATGCGAAACAGCAAGCCTCCAAGCGAACTGGGTGGCTGACGCTTGGCGAAGTAAGCACTCGCTTCGGCCACAACGCTCGGCTCGAGCAGCGTGAGCAACTCCGCCGTCTTTGCTTCGTCGAGTTTGGATAATCGCGCGCGGTCAAGCAACCTCGCCAGCAACAGGGCCTGGACCACGCGCCGCACCGGAGGAAACCGCTCGTCGCCGAAAATCCGCGCCGCGGCCGCCATCACCAGCGTGGCTTGCTTCCAGGCGGGTTGCGCTGTGGTTTGAAAATCCGGCAGCGAGACTTTCAACTCGCCGTCCGCAACCAGTCGCTGAATCTCCGGCAGATGTTCCTTCACTGGCCTGCCTGCATCCAAGGCTGCGGAAGGACAAGCCCGCCGGAGCGTAAGCACCGCGTCCCGCTCGCGCGGAATCAGTTGCAGCGGAAACACGCGGCAGACGAGTGGCTTGGCCTCTGCTCCAAACTTCTCATGCACGCGGCAGCGACCGGCGGCGGTCAAGAAGACGCAACTACCATCGGCCTGTTGCGCGAGGCGTTGTTTGCCATCCGCGCGAGAATCGCTGACGAGGAGTTTCTTGCCACGATAATCCGGATCGTCTTCCCACTGCTGAGCGCGGATTTTTTCTAAATCGATTTCGGTCAGCAGAATGATCGAGCCGCGGCAACAGATGCCGCAGGACTGGCAATCCCACTGCTCGTTGCCGACGGTGCGAATGATGGGCAGGGTCATAGAGTGAGTTTGATAAACTCCCTCTCCCCTGCGTACAGGGGAGAGGGGACCAGATCTCGCGGAGCGAGATGAGTACCATAACGCGGTCAATTCAAATCGCCGGGGCTGAACACGTTGCCGTCGTCGCGTTTCCCAAAGTTGATGAAGACCGGCAAGGCCACATTGTACGCGACTGTCCGCACGGAACCATCGCAGAGCGCCACATTGAAGCCGCCGGGGTGACCCGAGCCGAACGAGCGGATGCTGGTGACCTTCACCGTGGTGGTGGTCGCCGTGAAATCCTGCAGCGGGGCGACCGTCGCTACCAGGGTCGCTTGGGCATCGAGGCTCGCCGTGCGAAAACCGACGACCCAAGAGGCTCGGAACCAATCGCTTTCAACGCCGTCCATTTTGTAATACCAGGGAATCGATTGCCAGCGCTCGCCGGCCAGCAGGGTGTTCGATAGGCCGTCGGTGATCGACTTGTATTTGCACGCTTCGACGGTCCCCTTCGAGAGCACCAACGCGCCATCCGAGCCGTTGTTTTGCGTGCCGCGGCAGCCCGCGTAATCGTACTGAGTACGCAGACCGTTGGTTCCACCCGCGTTGATCAACCAAGTCTGCGGCGGGCGACGCGTGGGACAAAAATAGGACTTCACTGCGGTGGACTTCACGGTGTCGTCATTGGCTTCAGCCCACAGCGCCGGCTGTTCGATAAAGGGGAGGATTTGATACAACCAGCCGAAACTCTGATCGATATGCAGTGCCGGCGTGCCGACCGCCGGCGATTGTTGGATGCCGGTGGGCGTGATCCACGAGCGGGTCGGATCGGCCCCTACGTTTGAGCCGGCTGTGGGCAGCACCAGGTAGGCGTCATGATGATTCTGAAACGCCAGGCCCATCTGCTTCAGATTGTTCTGGCATTGAATCCGCCGGGCCGCTTCGCGGGCCGCTTGCACCGCGGGTAAGAGCAGGGCCACCAGCACGCCGATGATTGCGATCACCACGAGCAATTCCACCAGCGTGAAGGCCGATCGGCGTTGATTAATTGTGAGCATGCCTGAGCCCCAGGGAGCAGTAAATGATTCGGTTACAAAATTTCTAGGTGCCAGATTCCGGCCGATGTCCATTGGCGAACGTCGCCTGGCGAAATTCCTCGTCCGTCAATTGTCGCACCTGCCGGTCGGCGTGGATGACATAGCGTTTGCCTTCCGCGCCTTGCTTTTCATAGAACATAATCTGAGTGCCGGGCGGCACACCGAATTGCGCGCCGAGGATAATGACATAGGGCTGGCCATCCCGGGACGACGTCAACACCTTTTCCGGCTCGTCGTTCTGACCGTCGGTATGAAGGTCGGTCAGGTACTGTTTGATTTGATCGAGATCTTTCGGCGGACGATTGTGATAGCCCTGAATGCTTTCGTAGACCCGCGCGATCTGCCGGAAGTCCATTGTTGTCTCGTCTTCACGAGCGGCCGGCTTGCGGGCGCAACCGCCGAGCAGCACAAGCACGAAGCCGAAGATAGGCAGCTTGAGGTGAGAATCGAACATGAGCCACGCGCGCATTGCGGAGCTTCCTGCGGAGATGGTGGGATTCATCCAGTATAGGGCGGGACTTTCACTCTACCAATTATGCAATCGGGATGCCAAGCTTTCGTGGCATTTAGCGCAAACCTGCCTCCGCCACGCTATCCCGCCGCCGTGCGGCTATTTACGCTGGAGCAAGGTTCTAACCGCTTTATTCCTTTCGAGCAACGATTTTACTATGTTTCGAGCGCTCACCTGCCTGACCTTGGCTGGCTTCCTCACGACCCTGGTGACAGCCGACCTCTCCGCCCAATCACGCCCGGGGCCGTTCACCGCGCCGCCGAAATCGCTGCGGACGCGCGACGTCGATCAGCAGCATATTCGGCTGGAGCTGAACTTCGACTTTGACCAGCAGTCGGTAGTGGGGAAGGCCACTCATCGGCTGGAACTCTTCCGCCCCGCCAGCACGGTGCAACTCGATGCGGCCGATATGACCATCCGCGGCGTGGTACTGCGTGGGAAGCAGGAAGGGACCGCCGATCAAACGACAACGCTGAAATTCGCGCATCGCAATAAGCAGTTGGTGATTGATCTGCCCCAAGAAGAACCCGCGGGAACGGCGCTCACGCTGGAAATTGACTACACGCTGGCAAAACCCAAGCAGGGCGTGCATTTTGTGGTGCCCGATGCCGGCGAACCGACGCAGCCCCGCATGGTCTGGACGCAGTGCGAGCCGGAGTATGCCCGCTATTGGCTGCCGTGCATCGATGCACCGGGCGATCGCATCACCAGCGAGATCATCGTCACCGCGCCAAGCAAGTTCGTCACCCTCTCGAACGGCACGCTGACCAGCAAAAAGGAGCACGACAACGGCACGACTACCTGGCACTGGAACCAAGCCCGCTCGCATGTGCCGTATCTGATGTCGGTCGTGGCTGGTGACTTTGAGGTGCTGGAAGAAAGTTGGGATGGCATTCCTGTTCTGTCCTATGTGCCGCGCGGCCGGCTGGCCGATGCGCCGCGGAGTTTTGACAAGACACCGGCGATGCTCAAGTTCTTCACGCAGAAGATCGGCTATCGCTATCCCTGGCCCAAGTACGCGCAGATTTGCGTGGACGAATACGCCTGGGGCGGCATGGAACACACATCGGCTACCACGCTCAATCTCGATACGTTGCACGATGCGCGGGCCCATGAAGATGTTTCCAGCGTGAACCTCGTCGCGCATGAATTGGCCCATCAATGGTGGGGCGACCTGCTGACCTGCAAGGACTGGGGCGAGTTGTGGCTGAATGAAAGCTTCGCCACGTATTTCGCCACGCTCTGGACCGAACACGATGAAGGTGCCGATGAAGCGACCTGGCAGCGGGCCAATGAAGCGACCGACTATCAAGGCGAGGATGCCCGCTATCGGCGGTCGATTGTGAATTATCGCTATGGCTCGCCGGAAAACATGTTCGATGGCCATTCGTATCCCAAGGGTGGCCGAGTGCTGCATATGCTGCGGCATGAGCTGGGCGAAGAGATGTTCTGGCGGGCGATTCGCCGGTATTGCGAACTGAATCAGTTCCGCAGCGTGGAGACCGCCGACCTGCGAATTGCCGTGGAAGAAGCAACCGGCCAGGGAATGAACTGGTTTTTCGATCAATGGCTTTATAAGGGTGGTCATCCGGAGTTCAACGTCGCCTGGGATTACGACGCGACCGCGAAACAGGTCCGCGTGACGATTAAGCAAAAGCAAAAGGTCGATGAGACCACGCCGCTGTTTCGCACTTCGGCAGAGATTGAAGTCGGGCATGGAAAGAAGTCTGTCATCCGCCGGGTGCAACTCAGCAAGGCCGAAGAGACCTTTCACTTCGACGCCGCCGAGCAGCCAACACGGGTTTGCTTTGATCCTAAGGATTGGATTCTGAAGAAGCTGACGTTCAGCAAGAGCAAGGACGAAATGCTCGATCAACTAGCCAACTGTGAATACCTGATGCCCCGCGCGCAGGCCGTAGCAGGGCTAATTTTGCTGGAAGGGGATAAAGAAGCCCAGGCCGCACTCGCGACGGCAGCAACATCTGACAAGTTCTGGGGCGTGCGGCAGGATGCAACCAAAGCCATCGCGAAGTTCCCAGGCGATGCAACCCGCGTCGCGCTGCTGAAGGCCGCGGTTGATCCCAAGTCGTTCGTTCGTCGCGAGGCTTTACAAGCTCTCGCCAAATTTCCGCATGAGGAAACGAAGTCAATGCTGCGGAAGTCGATTGAAACCGACAAGTCATATTACGCCGTGGCCGAGGCCATCAAAGCGCTGGCCGCGCTCGATAAAGACGGCAGCCGCCAGTTGCTGTTGAAAGCGGTGGAGCAGAGCAGTCATAAGGAGGTGGTGCTCAAAGCCGCCGTCGATGCCCTGATTGGCAATGGCGACGCGAAAGTTGCGGAGTTGCTCGCCAAAAAGCTGCAGCAGCCCATGACGCCCGAACAACGAGTGACAATCATCGGCGCCCTGGCACGCGTGAAGCCCGGCGATGAGGCGGCTTTGAAACAACTGCATGATCAGCTAGCCAACGAGCGGCAAAACGTCCGCCGCTCGGCCATTGACGCTTTGGTGCAAGTGGCGGATGCCTCATCGATCAGTGTGTTAGAATCCCGCCGCGGCGAAGAGATCATGCCGCGGATGATCCGCAACATCGACGAGGCGGTGACAAAAATCCGCGACAAGCAAAAGGGAACCGACGCGCTCTTGAAAGAAGTCGAACGGCTGCGCAAGCAGAATCTGCAGCTTGAAGAACGGCTGAAGAAGTTGGAAGGGGCGAAGGGCTAAAGGCGTGGGAGCAGGTCGCTAGATCTGTTCGTATCGAAATGCACAGACCTGGAGGTCTGTGGCCACACGATAATTGACCGAGCATTGTCACTCAGCGACAATGCATGAGTTGCCGCTGCCGTTTCACTTTTTCTCGCCACTGCCAGAAAGCGCTTACTTGCCATGCGTTGGCCGCACGTCTCAGCCTGCTGCGTTACTTTTGCCTTGATCCAAATCGCGGTGCTCGGAGTATTCATTCAGAACTCCCTGGCGCAGGAGCAACCCGCGCGGCCGAACATCTTGTTCATCATGTCGGACGATCACGGCTACCAGGCAATTAGCGCTTATGGAAGCAAGGTCAACCAGACGCCGAACATCGATCGGCTGGCGAAGGAAGGGATGCGGTTCGACCGGTGCTTTGTGACGAACAGCATTTGCGGACCGAGCCGGGCGGTGATTCTCACGGGCAAGTACAACCACCTCAATGGTTTTACGACCAACGAGAAACGGTTCAATGGCGCCCAGCAAACGGTTGCCAAAGTGTTGCAAGGGGCCGGTTATCAAACGGCCATGATTGGCAAGTGGCATTTGGTTACTGATCCCACGGGCTTTGACCATTGGAGCATCTTGCAAGGGCAGGGGCCCTACTTTAATCCAGGCATGAAGACTGCCGCAGGAGTTGTCAAGCATACTGGCTATACGACGGACATCATCACCGACCAGGCCCTGGAATGGCTCGCAAAGAAGCGCGATGCGAAGAAGCCATTTTTCCTGATGTATCAACACAAAGCACCCCACCGGCAATGGCAGCCAGCGGCGCGATTTCTTGATAAGTATAAAGGAGTCACAATTCCCGAGCCGCCGAGTCTCTTTGATGATTATAAAGGACGCGGCACTCCCGCTCGTGAAAACCAGATGAGTGTGGCCAAGCACCTGACGCCCGACGATTTGAAGCTGATTCCTCCCAAGGGCCTTACGCCCGAACAAACGGCGACGTTCGTCAAGGCCTATGAAGAGGAAAACAAAAAGCTGGCCGAGACCAATCCGCAGGGTGACGACCGGACGCGGTGGAACTATCAGCGTTATGTAAAAGACTATCTGCGCTGTGTCGATGCCGTCGATGAGAACATCGGCCGCGTTTTGAAATACTTAGATGACAACGACCTCGCCAAGAATACGATTGTGATTTACACCTCCGATCAGGGCTGGTATCTGGGCGAGCATGGCTGGTATGACAAGCGGTGGATGTATGAAGAGTCTTTCCGCACGCCGTTTCTCGTGCGCTGGCCCGGCCAGACCAAGCCGGGTAGCGTGAACAAAGACCTGGTGATGAATCTTGATTTCGCCGAAACCTTTTTAGAGATCGCCGGCCTGCCCATCCCCGCCGACATGCAAGGCCGCAGTTTAGTTCCCGTACTGCAGGGCCAGACACCTGCGGATTGGCGGAAGAGCGTTTACTATCATTACTACGAATTCCCGCAGCCTCATCATGTCCATCCGCATTACGGTATCCGAACCGAAAAGCATAAGCTGATCCATTTCTATACCATCAACGAATGGGAACTGTTCGATCTGGAGAAAGACCCACAAGAAATGCAGTCCCGCTATCTGGATCCGGCCTATGAGCAAACGGTTGCCGACCTGAAACGGCGGTTGGAAGAACTGCGCAAGCAATACAAGGATGACGGCCAGGTGGCGGAGTTCGATTCGTTGACGCCGAAGCCATAACTCGGCTGGTCGCCGTATTTCACGCGAGATGATCAAACATGAATGAGCCTGCCGCCGAAGTTACAGTCGCGATGCGGATTCCCGGCCAGTGGTCGCATCCGCGGGAACTGGTTGAACAGTTGCCGAAGGGCTGCCGGTTGACACCGGAATCGCTGGTGCTGCCGGGTAAGACAAAGATTGAATTCGGCGTCATGGATGCCGACGATCAATTCGCCGGCATCTTTCGCTCCTCCTGCCGGCGGATGCCGACGGAAGCGGAACGAGCCACGGTCGATGCCTATACCGTGAACGTCCTCTTAAGTGGACCCGGCGGTTCGCTAGAGGCAGCCCGCACGATGATGGAGGCGGCAGCCGTCATCATCCAGGCCGGCGGCGCGGGGGTTTTCATCGACAACTGCGGGCTGGCTCATGGCGGCGAAAACTGGCTCGAATACACCGCCGATGGCAGCCCCGACGCCGTCAGCTTCGCCTTCGTCGGCATCTTCCGTGGCAAGGAAGAGGTCCACACCATGGGCATGCATGTGCTGGGCCTCCGCGACGTCGTAATGAAGCGCATCGACATCGAACAGCACGGCTACGACATCGTCGAAGTGATCCGCTACCTGGCCGCCGGGGACAAGCCCATCGAAGCCGGCCACATCATCGCCGACCTGTCCGGCCCCCGCTTTCAAGTTTTCGTGCAGGAATCGAAAGAGCGTTTCGCAAACAGCCCCATGCACAACCCCTTCGGCCAATTGAAGCTCGTCAGCATGCGCGACATCGCGGAAACGAATTAGCAGCGTAGGATGGGCACTCTTGCCTTAAGTTTACCCACATCTTTTCCTCTGGGCGGCGACGTAGCCGTCCACGAGGAATTGGAGTTTGGTCCAGCCGCGCCAG
>JAYTUF010000243.1:0-9083 GCA_043744755.1 Anatilimnocola sp. | reverse complement strand
TGCCGGAGCGCTCGCAATTGTCGCCACCGAGCGGGCCACCGTCGCCAGTTCTTTACTGGGCATTTCCATTTCAACCTTTCGCCAGTCGCTCACCTTATGAACTTGAAACGTGTGATTGCTGAACAGCGAAGGGATCGGACTTTTCTCCCCCGACTTGCCAGCTATCAGTTGCGTGGCCAGAGTGACGGTTTTCAGCAAGTCGCTCGACTCAACTCGCTTGGTCAGAAATTCAAGCCCCGCGGCAATGCGATCGCCGATAAGTGATTCATGCACCCACAGCTCAATGGGTGCGCCGCGTGGATTCGCGGAGTGATGCACGGGCAAATCGATGGGAGCGTTGCCATCGCCATATTTCGTGGCGATTTGCAGATAATGAGGTGTGGTGCAGCAGACATAAATCGGCTCGACGTTGCCGTGGGCTCGCGTCGCCATGGTGGCCAGTGCGCGAAAATCGGCAGCGGAATTCAGCTTCGCAAGTCGTTGTTCACTGGACTTATCGAACGCCGCAGCAATGCGCCGTTCGGCATGTTGTCGCGCGATCTCCGTAACCTGAGGCTGCTGCGCAGCCGCCATGCCGCCAGCCCGCCGACGCACAATATTGCCAATGATCCCGCCGCGCGTGGAATCGACGCCCGTGATCGTCGTTTGAGTCCGCGCCGAAACCTTGGCGGGCAAACCATAGAAGCCTTTGCCGGGCTCAAACACAACTTGCTTGGTGGCCGTGAATTTTGTGACGCCACGGCTATGGATGATTGCCGGGCCATTATAGCCCGTCGTATTCGAGTGGGCTTCGCCTTGCAGCGTGATATAAAAGGTCGCCTTGTCTGCGCACTTCGAGAGCTTGACCGCGGGTTTGCCAACCACATGGGCTTGCCCATGGATGCTGGTTCCTAGAATGTTGTCATGGACTTCGGCGATCCGGCCCACATTCTGATTGTCCAGCATCGAGCACAGCACTTCATCGGAGATACGTAGTACGACGCGATGATCGGGAAGCGGCGGTTTATCCTCGGCACTAGGTTTATCCTCGGCGCTACTAGCTAAAGTTATCACCCACGGAAGAATAGTCGCGGCCGCCATCGCCCGCCCGCAATTCCAATTTATCCATCGCTTGCACATGGCCGGTTCCTTTTCCGATGTGGCTAACTTCATATTCCAAAAATCTATGCAGATGATGTGCCGCTGCCGACTACCATTCGCCAATGATCCTTACCCTGCGTATTGTGCGGGCGTTTTAGTCTATAGCGCGGCCCATCGGGTTTGGATACCAGGCCTCGATCCGCCGGTTTGCGTCCAGGCTGGTAATTTCAAGAGCAGGGGTGCGAATTTGCCCTTCTCCCGTCTGGCCCGTCGCTTTGCTACATTGCAAGGCTTGCGGCAAAATCAATTGTTCGAGTTTTTTGGTCCGCTCGCCGTCGAGGCCCCCACGTTCCTGCGTGGCGACCGGCCTCCGGTTGGCTGAAGCTCAGAAAGTGTAAGCACGATGGCTCTCGATCCGTATCAACCGTGCCCTTGTGGCAGTGAAAAGAAGCTTAAGTTTTGCTGCGGGGCCGATGTCAGCCACGAGCTGGAAAAAATCCAGCTCGCGATGGATGGCGAACAGCGGCTGGCCGCGCTCGACCACATCAACAAACTGCTGGCGACTCATCCCAAATTGCCCTCGGCGCTGATGTACAAGGCCATCGTCGAACTGAGCCTGGGCGAGCTTGAACCGGCCCGGCAATCGACGGCCCGGCTGCTCGCTGCCGCGCCCACGAACCCCGCCGGGTTAGGCCTGGCCGCGATTCTCGATTGCCAGGATGGCAAAGTGCTGGAGGCCATCGGCCGAGTGCAACAAGGGCTTGAGCAGAATCCGGGCAAGATTCATCACCTGGTGTATCAAGCAATCGGCACGCTCGGTCGCGCCCTGTTTGCGACGGGCGAAGTGCTGGCCGCCCGCGGACACCTTTCCTACCAAGTTCGGGTCACGCAGGGAAAGGACGAAAATGCCTTCTCCGCCATGATGGATTTGGACGCCAGCGGTCAGGTGCCGCTGATTGCGCACACGTTCGACGTTCTCGTGCCGCCACCGACGGAGGGTTCGCTCTCGGCTGCCGGTCTCGCAGAGTTTCAGAATGCGCTGCGGGACTCGCAATTCGGTTGCTTTCAGGCGGCCGCCAAGAAGTTCGAAGCCCTGGCGGGAAGTGAACCGAATGAACCGACCGTCTGGCGAAATCTGGGCACCCTGCTGGTCACGCTCGCCGAAGACGATATTGCCGCAGCCATCTTTCAAAAGTATGCCGCCTTCGCCAGCGTGCCCCGCGACGAAGCCATTGAAGCCGAAGCTCTCGCGCAGTTCCTGGCCATGAACCGCGAGGATTTTCAGGTTCCCGAAATGACCGCCGTCTTCAATATCGAAGATGCAGCGGCTCTGAAGGAAGCGTGGATCAACAACAAGCAATTGCAGGCGATCACGCTGCGGCCCGAAGATATGGATCTGGACGAAGGCGAGCCACCGCCGCAAAGCGCGTTCTTCGTGCTCGACCGCGAAGTGCCGGCTACCGGTATCGATATCGGTCGCGAAGCGATTCCCCGCGTACTGGGCGAACTCCTCTTCTATGGCCGCCAAACCGACCGCGCCGCGCGGATCGAATTCACCGCGCCGCAGCTCGACGATTGGGCCCAGCGATTGCAGACAGTGCGGTCGCTCATCGGTTCGCATCTGCAAGGCGAACCAGTCGAGGAGTTCGTCGGCTGGATGAATCGCAACGCCGCGATCCTCGCCGTGAACTGGCGGTTCCCCGATGATACACCGGAGGATCAGCGGAAGACGCTCATTCTCGAGCAGCGAAAACATCTGCTACTGAACGTGCTGCCCGATGCACCGCAGGCCGGCCTGGATGGCGCGACGTTGCGGCAAGGCGCCGCTGATTCGGCGCTGCAGAACAAAGCGCTGGCGACGATCCTGCTGATGGACCTCGCGCAGCCGCAAGAAGAGCCGGTGTTCAACGAACTGCGTCGTTCGCTGGGTCTGCCGGAGTTGGGCGAGTTCGAAGCCTCCGGCCGGCGCATTCAAGCGGTGTCGCTGGCGCAGCTCTGCCGCGTCGATGCGAAGAAGCTCAGCGACGACGAGTTGATGCAGGGCTTCACCCGTGGCACGCTCGTCTCTTGCCGCCGCCTGGTGCTGCGGATGGGGCGGGAAATCATCGCCCGGCCAACGCTCGATAAGATCGCCTACAAGGAAGACGTGTTCGAGATTCTCTCGCGGCAATCGACGGAACCGGAAGAAACGCTGGACCTGCTGATCAAGGCGCAGGACTGGGCGAAGGCCCGCGGTCGTTCGCCCGCCCGCTTCATGCTGCAAGAGATTCCGCTGCGTCTGCTGCGCGGCGAACAGGCCGAGTTCACCCGCATCATGGAAACGCTCCGCTCGAAGCACATGAACGAGCCGGGCATTGCCCAGGGCCTGTATCAGATGCTCGCGCAGCTCGGCTTGATCCGCCCCCAAGCCGGCGGTGGACAGCCCGGCGCGATGGGTGGCATGCCCGCCAGCCCAGCCATGCCCGCCCCCGTTGCAGCCGGCGGAGTCTGGACGCCGAATCAACCGGCCGCGGCTGATGCGGGCAAAAGCAAGTTATGGCTGCCGGGGATGGACTAAAGGAAGGTAAACATCCAAGGCAGCAGCCCGCATGAACGATAAAACCCAAAGCCATCCGCGTTCGGATGAGATTGTTACTCATCTATCGGCTGTTGATAAAAAGTTGGCACGCTTGATCAAGCAGGCTGGCCCTTTCAGGCTGACTCCCCACAAGGGAACGATCTTCTCCGGGCTGCTGCGGTCGATTGTTTATCAACAACTGTCCGGCAAAGCCGCCGCGACCATTCATGGCCGGGTGATCGCACTGTTGCCAACGAGCGCTGCCGATCAGGCCGCTGCCATCGCGAACCTTTCCGACGAAGCGCTCCGCGGCGCCGGCCTGTCCCGCAACAAGTTACTCGCCATCCGCGATCTTGCCGCACGGAGTTCCGCGGGCCTGGTCCCCGAGCGCAAAGCCCTCGCGAAGTTGACCGACGAACAAATCATCGAAACCCTGACCGAAGTCCGCGGCGTGGGCCGCTGGACCGCCGAAATGATTTTGATGTTCACCCTCGGCCGCCTGGACGTGCTCCCCGCCGCCGACCTTGGCATTCGCAAAGGCTTCGCGCTGACCTATCACAAGCAAAATGGCGAGGACGAACTCCCCGCCCTGGACTTGATCGCGAAACACGGGCAGCGCTGGCAACCTTTCCGCTCCGCCGCCGCGTGGTACTTGTGGCGAGCAGTTGACTTGGCAAAGTAGGTGGCGAGGACGAGAACTCTTACGCCCTCTCCTCGGTACTCCGTGGAGAGGATTGAGGTGAGGGGCCGACCTGCAAGTGTTGGAAGAACTCGCTCGCAGCCTCCGCCGGATTCGCGGAGGCGGCAACAGCACCGCCGATCGCGACTCGCGTAAATCCGCTGGCGAGCACTTGGGGCAGATTATCGAGCATGATCCCGCCAATGGCAAACGCAGGCAACGCGATCTCGTCAGCCACCTGCTCTAGGAACGCGATGCCTGGGAATTGCTCGAAGCTCTTGGTGCTGGAAGGAAATGTGGGACCACAGCCGAGGTAATCCGCTCCGGCGAGCACCGCCGCGTGGGCTTGTTCGATGCTGTGGGTCGAAACGCCGATCTGCATATTCGGGCCCACGAGTCGTCGCACTTCACTGACTGGCAATTCATCCTGACCAACGTGTACGCCGTCCGCCAGCGCGAGAATCGCGAGATCGGGTCGGTCGTTCATGATGAACAATGGTCGCGGTTGATTGTCCAAAAGCTCATTGATGATCTTTCGCAAGACCTGTCCTCGCGCGAGCAAGGTGCGATCGTCTAATTGCTTATCACGCAGTTGCAACACGTGTACGCCAGCGGTGATAAGCTGCGTCACCAGTGCCGCGAAGGCAGCTTCACTCTGGCAGCCGTCGATCAGCACATAAAGCCGACGATCTCGCCAGACATCTTGGCTGCGCTCGTTCAGGGCAAACGCCTTCGCGAGAGTGTAAGTCTGATAACGCAAGCTTTCAAAGGGCGAACCGCTGTGACCCAGCAGTTTGGCGAACTCCTCAATCACCCGCAGCGCTTGCGAGGCTCGTTGCCAGTTGGCGGCGACAAGTTGCTTCATCGATGGCCGCTGCGTTTCCTGTGGCGATGTGATCGAGGTGCCGACGTCGGCAAGTGTATCACGCGCGATCACGCGCGCATTAACTTGATCCATCGCAGTCAGGACCGTTGTCAAATCGTGCCGCAACTGTTTGCACGCGCCGGCCAGGAACCGGTCGTTGAGCACAAAGCGGGCATGATCTTCGACAACGCGCAGGCCTTCTACAGCGCGGTTGAAATTGGCGTCGATGGTGCGCCAGGCAGCAGTTTCGTCAGCGGGAGTCATGTTGGAGTCCCGCCTTCAGGCGGTCTTGAACGCGTTGGAGTCCGCCTACACGCGGTCTCGGACCGCCTGAAGGCGGGACTCCAACAATCCACCTTACTCCTGCACGCGGCCTTCGACTAGACGGACGATGCGGTGGGCCTGGCGGGCGATGGCCTGGTCGTGGGTGACCATGATGATCGAGAGGCCCTGCTCTTCGTTCAGCTTCTTGAGCAGAGCGAGAATCTCGGCACCCGTTTGTTGATCGAGATTGCCGGTCGGCTCATCGGCCAGCAACACGCGAGGTTGGGCAATCAGCGCGCGGGCGATGGCTGTCCGCTGCATCTCGCCGCCGGAGAGTTCCTTGGGCTTGTGCGTCAAGCGATGCGACAGGCCGACCATGTCCAGCAGGTGCTTGGCCCGCTCCATATATTTACTGCGATTGAGCAGATACTTCCACACGCTGTCCGAAATCATCAGGGGCGCGAGGACGTTTTCGAGCATCGAGAGCTCGGGCAGCAGGTGATAAAACTGAAAGATCATGCCGAAGTATTTATTGCGGAGCACATCGCGCGACGCCGTCGGCAGATTATCGATGCGGTTCCCTTCAAAGCTGATCTCGCCAGAGTTCGGCGCATCGAGCGTGCCGAGCAGGTGCAGCAGCGTGCTCTTGCCGGAACCGCTTTGCCCGATGATGGCCACGAACTCGCCTGGTTGCACCACAAAATCGACACCCCGCAGCACCGGCACTTCGAGCTTGGCTTTGTAGTAGCTCTTTTTGACGTGCTTCGCCGCGAGGACCGCGGTCTTGGCGGATGTCGGTGGTTTGATGGTTTGTTTCGAGCGCTTCGTGGATTCGAGGGTCGTGCTCATGGTTTGGTCTTTTGAAAATGGTTTATCGTTTCGCGGCACTCCCTCGCTTACGCGTCGGGCTTCCTGAAACTACTCGTACCGTAGCGCCTCCACGGGATGCAGCCTCGCGGCACGGATCGCAGGAAGCACGCTAGCGAGGACGGCGATCAGCACGGAGCCGATCATCACGCCCACGACGGTTTGCGGGTGTACGATTGTTGGAATCTTCGAGAAGTAATAGATCGTGGGGTCGAACACTTCGTGGCCGGTGATGAATTCAATCCAGCCGGCGATGCGGTTGATGTTGTAAACAAACAGCAGGCCACCGATCATCCCCACGCTCGAGCCCACCAGGCCCAACGAAAAGCCGTAGCTCAAAAAAATGCTCATCACGCCACGGCTCGGAGCGCCCAGGGCCTTGAGAATGCCGATGTCTTTGGTCTTCTCGACGACGATCATGAAAAACGTGGCCAGGATGCCGAAGCCGGCGACGGCGATGATCAGGAACAGCAGGATGTTGAGCAGCGTCGTTTCCATCTGCACGGCGGCGAGCAGCGGGCCTTGCATGTCGCGCCAGGTTTGAATGCGATAAGGGAATTGCTCGGCGGGAAAGCGCTCGCGGAGGCGGTCGCGAATTGCATTCAGGTCACTGCCCGGCTTGAGCCGCATTTGAATCGTGGTCACGGCTTCGACGCCCGTCGAGGGGTCGATCATGCCGCGCATCTCTTGCAAGCGGCGGAGCGGGATGAAGGCGAAGCTGCTGTCATATTCGCTCATCTTGCTTTCATAAAAATCGACGACGGTGAACATGTCGCTCATTGCCTTGGGCGGCTGACCGGCCGAAGGGAACGTAATCCGCACATCGTCGCCCGGACGGCAGAGAAAATAATCGACGACTTTGCCTGCGGAATCTCGCTGCCTGACGCTGCCAATCGCGATGCCGAGGATCACGCCCGTGAATTGTTCCTTGGCTGGATCAAAGGCTTCGCTGGGCTGCGACGCTTGTTTGGCAGCAAAGGGATCTTCGGGAATCGCTCCGGCGGGAATGCTGCCTGGTGCAGCCTGTTCCGGCTTGGTTCCTTCCAAATCTTGCGGCTGCATCGCCCGCGGCACTTGTTGCGATTTGCGAAGCTGTTCCTGCTCGGCTGCCATCTCTCGCTCGTATTGAATCTTCAGCCGGCGATATGCCCAACCGGCGGGCGGCATCGGATGAGTAGTATCGCCATAACCCGTATCGCGCAGCGTGAAGGCCAGCTTCTGGCGGTTGCCGGGATGAAGCAGGTACTCGCGAAAATCGCTGACGTCGGCATAGGTCGCTTCATCGACGCCAACGAGACTCACCTGCCGCGTGATCCATTGCCCCCGCACCGGCACGTTGACCATCGCCGGCACATGCACGGCCGCGGTGATCCCCTTCAGATCGTCGCCGACGATCTTCTTGATCTCCTCCATGTGCCACTGCGGATCGTTGAAGCCGTCCATGCCGTGGGCTTCGAAGACGATGTCGGCCAGGATGCTATGCAGCCGAATGTGCATTTCGTTGGCGAAGCCGGCCATCACGCTGTTGACGACAATCAGCGTCCCCACGCCGAGCGTGACGCTGATGATCGAAGCCAGCGCGATATACCGCGTCCGCAGATACCGCCACGCGAGCAGCAGCTTGTACATAGCCAATCCTTCGGCAGAGTGATCCATCCCTCGATTTGCGAATTGTCGCCGGTCCGCCCCATTTGCCCAATAGCAGTTTGCAGGCAGCTAGCGGCGTTCTAGCCAACGAATCAGGAAGGGAACCGCAATGCCGAGCGCGGTCGAGGCGATCCGCACGACGATCCCGGTCCAGTGCAAGTAGTCGCGGCGGGTTGTGGAGTTCAATTCGATCACTGCGGCCACGATGACTGCAAGGGTGAGAATCCACTGCAGCACTTGATCGATCTGAAACAACATCCACAACCGAAATCCCATGTCCATTGCCACGAACATGGTGGCCAGCAAGCTGAGGATGGTGATCGCCCATCCTAGGCAGAAAACACCTCGCCACACGCCTCGTGAATCGCGCATGGCGAGCGGATAGAGGATCCCGGCTGCCAGCAGGCCCAACACGCGAATGGCCAGAAACAACGGCGTTCCGGGCAGGCCCGCCATCGTCAGCGCGAGGATGGCCCGCACGCCCAGCGACACCACGCCGGCTACGCCGCCGATTAGCAACAGCCAATGCCCCGGCTGCGTAGGAAACCGCGGCCCGCCGGAGTAAGCCCGCCAGACCAGTAGGACAAACGCGGCCGCCCCAGCTCCGAATAACGGCGCATAGCAAAACGCCATTACTCGGTAAAAAATCACAAGTTGACCATCACCGGGAATGATCGTCGCCCGGTTGAACCCCAGCCAGACCGCGCTCATCGCCGTCCACGTCAACAGATGAGCAATCGTTAGTCGCTCGGGAGGCGGTGATTCAAGCATGGTGGAATTCTAACGTGTTACTGACGAGGTAGGCGAGCTAACGTCTTCTTACATTGCGGAGCACATAAGAACGTGCCACTGGCAAGGAAGACGAGCAATTGACCTACCATCCTAAGAAATCGTCGCCGAGTCTGACGGCCAGTGCTGTTGGGCAAGTAGACTCGCTTGAAGTCGGGGTCGGCTCGCGGCTCGGCACTGGCCGTTAGCCGCGGTTTCGTTGATTTGCGAAAAGAGGTTCAGCGCGCGGCTTCCTTGCCAGATGGGATGAAAAGAAGACGTTGCACCTGGACGTAGAGTTGAGGTGGTTACGACTTCAATTCTCCATCACAGGTGCAAGGTCATGATTAGTGTAG
>JAYTUF010000242.1:0-32367 GCA_043744755.1 Anatilimnocola sp. | reverse complement strand
ACTCAAAAATAGGCGGGCGACAAACGGGGAGTTTCCAATTTGGCAGTCGCTAAGCTCCGTAGCGACTGCCAGCTTTCATTCAGCATTCTGCATTCTTACTGCTGCACTTAGTCAATGCTCTCAAAATACCTCTTCAGGCGCTCTTCATAACCACGGGGCGCTTTGCCACGGGCTTTGGCTTGAATGGCGCTTTGCAAAGCGGGCGGTAGCTTGGCGAACCAAGGTTCCTTCTCGAACTTCTGAGCCTTGGCTTCGGCATCGCGATTGGCCTTCTCGCCGCGGCTGTCGCCGGGGGCGGTGGCTTCGTTTTGCAGTTCGCCTGGTTCTTGCTTCTGATTGTTGGAAGTGTCGCCACCCATGGGCGAGCCACCCTTACTGGTCGGGCCCGATTGCCCGGGCATGGGCGGACCTTGTCCGGGCATCGGTTGACCCTGACCCGGCATGGGAGCGCCTTGACCGGGCATGGGAGCGCCCTGGCCTGGCATCGGTGCGCCCTGGCCTGGCATCGGTGCGCCTTGACCGGGCATCGGCTGGCCCTGCGCGAGTTGACCTTGCAGGGCAGCCTCAGCAGCCGCTTGGATGGCTGCTTCGGCTTGTGCCACCGCTTCCGCGCCGGCGATTTGCTGGGCGGTTGCTTCGGGCGAGCTAGGCACCAGGCCGATGCCGAGATCGGTCGGCTTGGCGGGCGGCATTCCCTTGGCAGTTGCTTGAGCCTGACCCATCGGCTTGCCTTGGCCGGGCATCGGTTGACCCTGGCCCGGCATTGGCTGACCTTGCCCTGGCATCGGAGTTCCCTGACCGGGCATCGGTTGACCTATTGGGGCTTCGCCTGGTTTGCCGGGTTGAGCTTCGCCCATTGGTTTGCCGGCGGCTTCGCCCATAGGGGCTTCGCCGGGGACCATGGGTTCTGTTAGACGTGACGCAGCTTCGAGGCCTTCGCGCACGCCCTTGTTGGCGACTTCTTCTTGACCGGAGATTTCGGCAGCACCAACGCCAGTAGCCTTTTGAGCTTCGGCGAAATCCTGCGTGGCCTTTTGCAAAGCTTCGGCCGCAGCGAGTTGCTTGGCCGATGGTTGCTTCGCGGCGGGCTTGCCAGCCTCGCCCATCGGCTTCCCTGCTGCGCCGGCCGGCATGGGTTTGCCGGCTTCACCGGCGGGGGCATCACCCTTGGCGAGTTGCTCGGCCGCTTTGCCAATGGTGTCGCGGGCCGCTTGTTGGTCCTTGGCGAGTTCGGCGATGGCTTCGGCCAGATCGCGATCGCGACGGAGTTGCTGTTCGCGAGCGGCCAGATTGGCGGCAGCGCGATCCAGCCGTTGGGCAACTTCCTTGCGAGCTTCGGCGGCTTTACCTGGTTCGGGCTTGCCGGCTTCCGGTTTGCCGGATTCACCGGGCATCGGGCCCGCTTCGGCAGCGGCTTGCTTGGCGGTCTTGGCCGCTTGTTGCAAGGCGGCCTGAGCGCCCGGATCGACTTCGCCGGCTTTTTCAGCAAGTTCGCCGGCAGCTTTGCCTTCTTGAGCAAGACCTTCGGCTTCCTTCTTACCAAGTTCCTTCAAGGCTTCTTGAATCTTCTCACCCGCTTTGGCCAGAGCTTCGCCGGTTTTCTTTTGAGCTTCAGCAGCGGCAGCGGGAGTTCCCTTTTCAAGTTGCTCCTTGGCGACATCCGCCTGAGCCGCGGCATCGGCGGCGGCTTTGCCGGCTTCCTTGGCGGCCTGGGCTGCCATGTCGCCGGGCATGTCACCCGCTTCACCCGCTGCTTTTTCAGCGAGCGCTTCCGCTTCGGCGGCTTTTTCGCCAGCGGCCTTTTGAGCCATTGGGTCCGGTTTGCCGGCCGGTTGCTTGGCAGCTTCGGCGGCTTGCTTCTCGGCGGCAGCCATAGCCTTCGCGATCGCTTCGCGAGCTTGCTTCCGCGCGGCTTCGGCCTTGGCGGGATCGCCGCCGAGGGTTTCCTTGGCAGCTTCGGCAGCAGCCTTCGCGGCGTCTTTCAAGGCTTCGGCGACTTCGCCCTTGGTAGCCAGCGCGGCTTCGGCAGCCTTCTCGGCAGCCTCTTGTTGCTCACCGGCTGCTTCGAGCGGCGTGTTGGCTTTGCCTTGGGCCAGTTCGTTGGCGGCCTTGTCGGCCTGGTTCTGTTCCTTCTTCACTTCCGCGACCTTCTCAGCCTGGGTCTTGGCTTCGGCCGCAGCGGCCTTGCCTTCGGCCTTGGCCTGTTCGGTTTGAGCAGCGCGGATCTTTTCTTCGGCCTTTTGCAGGTTGGCGATGGCTTCGGCCTTGGACGGCATCGGCTTCGCGGCAGCGGCTTCAACCGCTTCGCGAACGGCTTCGGCCTTTTCCAGTTGTTCACCCGCGATCTTGGCGAGTTCCTCGGCTGCTTCACCCGCTTCTTTGCGCAGGTCAGCGGCGGCTTGCGTCAGTTTCTCGGCAGCCATCTCGGCAGCTTTCGCTGCATCCTTCGCGGCTTGCTTCGCTTCCGGCTTGGCAGCTTCGCCCGGCTTGGTCTTGGCGGCTGCGAGTTGCTTGGTCGCTTCGGCGACTGGCTTCTTGGCTTCTTCGACTTTCTTTGCGGCCTCGGGGGCTGTGTTCTTGACGCCTTCGGCGATCTTCTCGGCGACTTCTTTCACATCGGCTTGCTTCGCAGCAAGCGCTTCGGCCCGTTCAGGCTGCAGACCTTCCGGCGCTTCGGCGGCGGCCTTGGCTTCTTTCGCTACTTCCTTCTCGGCAGCAGCGGCCCGTTCGAGCGCTTCCGCAGCGCGGGCTAGTTCGCCGACCTTCACCGCTTGCTCGCGACGCATCGCATCGGCCAGCTGCTGCTCGGTTTCGGCCTTCGCCTGCGCGATGGCATCCTTGGCCTTTTCGGCGGCCTCTTTGCGAGCCTCGGCCTTTTCGGGCGTCATGTTCTTGTCGGCTTCGGCAGCTTCGGCGACGGCTTCTTCGGCCGTGTTAAGTTTGTTTTCCAACGCGGAATTGAGTTCGGCCTTCGCATCGGCCTTCTTCAGCGTCTCAGCGACTTTCTGTTCCTGCTTCATTGCTTCGGCAGGCGCCTTCTCGGCTTGCTTGGTTGCTTCGGCCTGTTCTTTGGTGGCCTGTTCCAGATCCTTCTTCAGTTCCTGCAGTTGCTTGACTTCAGCGGCCAGTTGATCGGCGCTCTTGTCAGCCTGGTCAAGGTCGAGCCCCTGTTCGATCTGCTTTTCGATCTGAGCCAGATCGCCGATGACTTTGTTCTGCTCTTCCAGCGCGGCGGGTTTGTTCGTCTCGAACAGGTCGCGACGGGCTTCTTGAGCGGCGGCCTTCGCATCTTCGAGCAGCGGTTGCGTAATCGGGAACGCACTTTGCAAAGCCTGGGCGAGTTTGCCGAGATCCTTTTGCACGTCGAGTTGCTTGGCAGCGAGCTTGTCGGCAGCGGCCGGGTCGAGCGGCGACTTCTTGGTTTCCTCGCGCAGCTCTTCCTGCTTCTTCATCATCTCGCGGACCATCTTGAGAGCCGCTTCGCGATCGCTATCGATCAGTCCTTGCGTTTCTTCAAGTTTATCGAGCAAGGCCTGCAAACCGCGGATGACTGCTTGTTGCGCTTTGCCCGCGCCGGGGACTTCGGCCTTGGCGAGCTGTGTGCCGGCCAACTTCAGTTCTTGATCGACCTGCCCGGCCCGCAGGATTCGCAGACCCGCATCGGCGCCGGCACCCACCTGGCCACCCCAAGTCTTGACGTCTTCGAGCGAGGCAACCAGTTGATAAAAGAGCTTCTGCACGTCGGCCTGATCTTCGATGGCGCTCAGCGCCAGTTGATCGCGCTGCGTGGGCGCCTGAGCCGGCAGCGACATGGTGAGCGTATGCGTTTTTGTCTGCATGTTGATCAGCTCGCGGACCTGGGCCGAGAGCTTGGCGATTTGCATCCGGCGGAACAGCTTCTGCCGCTCGGCCATCAATTGCACGACGACTTCGCGGATGCGGCCGCGGGCTTTGTTGAAGTTTTCGATCCGCTGCTGCTGCGTCCCTTCCTGGGCCAGCACCAGCAGATGCACGATTTCTTCCATGTCGGCCTTCATCAGCTCATGGATGTTTCCCTTCATCGCCAGAATGTCTTTGTAGATGGGGAGCGTCTTGAGACCGTTCTCCTCCAACTGGCGGATTTGAATATCGAGCACGCCGGAGACGAGCTCACCGGCGAGAGCGCGGGCTTTTTCCTGTGCCTGCTGCTTCCGTTTAAACGAATCCCCCTCGGCAGCGACCGCCACCGAAGCGAAGCTGACGAGCAGCAGCACCACCGCGACCAATGATCTTGCAGCGATCGTTCTCATGGAGATTCTCCAATCCCGAGTTGACGTTTGATAATGTCCGTAAGTCGTTGTTCTGAACGTTCGTCGGCCTCTGAAATGGCTGCGAGCACACCACTCTCATCCGAAATTTCCAGCACCAGCGGATCCGATTGATACCGCTGCCCCGCCGGCTGACCGGCTTCATTCTCACCGCGATAGTCGATCACTTCCAGCGTAATCCGCAACCGATCCCCCTTGGTCAGTTTGAGCGACGAGAGGCTCAAGGTAAAGCTTGAATCCAGGGGAAGTCGATCCGCTCGGATGGGTTCTTTGGCGACATGCACCGGAAACTCCTGCTTCTCTACTGCGGCGGCGGCACCGGTCGTGCCCGTTTGGGCGCTCTCGTCGGGCAACGCGGCGGCGACTTTCTGATCGGAATGGCGTTCCACTTCGGCAATGAGCTTGAGCGAGGCGATGCCGTAGTCGTCCGTCGCGCGGTAATGAATCACCGGCTCAGCCGTGGGCAGGACCACTTTATGCACGACATCGGCGGCGGCGGTTGGCGGGCGATCGGGCTTGATGCGGACCGCGCCGCGGATCGGCGCTTCGAGGCTCAGTTCGTCCGCGTCGATGACTTGCACTTCGTAGCGGAACTCCTCGCGGATGTTCTTGAGTGGCGTGTTGCCTTGCTGATCGACGAGGGCCCACTTCGTGCCATCTTGGCTGAGCTTCGAAAGATCGAAGCGTTCAGTCTGATCCCGGCGGCGGAGATTGACCCAGGCTGAGTTTAATTTCTTGCCGTTGGTGCAGGTGATGGCCAGCTCCAGGGCAGAACCTTGCAGCACGGCGACTTGCCGCTGACCCGCGTCGGGCTTGGCTTCTTCCATGGCATAGGCCGGTGGAATGATGTTGAGCGAGGGTTCGACGGCGGGGAGCGGGATCATGCTGATCGTCGCGGAATCGGTCCAAGCGTCGCCCATCACCAATGAATAGCGGACGCTTTCGAGCAGGCGGGGAAGTTGGCCGGTGAGGAGCACTTTTTGATCGTTGATGGCTGCGTCGCTTTTCATTTGCTCGGCAATCTTCGCTGCCCAGTTGTTCAGTTCTGAACGCTGTTGTTCTTTCGCAACTTTCGCAGCCAGGTCGGCGGCATCGAAGCTGAGTAGTGCTGCCACTTGCTCACGCCAGGGGAGTGAAATGTCGATCTCGTCATCCTTGGCTGCAGCTTGCAGCAGGTCGGCAGCGCGACGCAAGCGATTCAAACGATCCTCGCGCGTGGCGGGGACCAGTTCGAGCTGCGTGCGGGTGCGTGTCACACCCGTGGCCAGCAGCGTGACGGTGCGCGGTTCCGGCGAACGGCCGCGAGTGAGGACGGCGAACTCCAGCGGCCGGCCTTGGGCGGCTTTCAAACTGTGCGGAGCGCTACCGTCATTGTTCTCTTCCAGCACTGACCGTTGATTGACGACAATCCGCTCGATGGTCGTCGCCGTTGGATAGTGTCGGCTGCCCATGAGCAGGCGATTGAAGAACGTGCCCGCATGGAGCGGATAGAGGATTCCCGCGGCGAGTAGCAGGACCACCGTCACCGCGAGCATTGTGCCGCGGCGGATCATCTGCGTGCGCGAGAAGCCTTCAAACACATTCAGATGACTGCCGACATGGGCGACGTAATCGATGACGGCGCCTTCGAGTTGTTTCGATCCCCACGTGGACGCCGCGGGCGTTTCAAACTGCAAAGCGGCGATCAGGTCGCTATCGATCTTCTGCTGCCGTTCGACGAGCAGGGCCATGTCTTCGACCGATTCGCGAACCTGCAGCATGGGCCAGGTGAAGCGCACGGCCGCCCAGATCACGCAACCGGCGGCAATCGTCATCACGACCAAACGCTGCGGGGCGGGCAGCTCGAAGGCCAGATCGAGAACCAACACGCCGACAAGCGCCCAGAACGCCGCGACGAGCAGCGCGGAGCCTGCCGTCGCGGCGCGCACGAGCGAGCGGGCTCGCCGGAGCAAGGAGAGTTGACTTCGTAATGTGCTTAACCTGGTCATATTGCTTTCGATTAACCCCCGCCGCGAGGGCGAACCATGTGACGGGGCAGCATCGCCTCGGGAGGGCCGAGGTGTTTATCGTCCAGACGCACGCGCACCATGCCGCCGCCTGGCAGAGTCTCGATCACTTCGCCGGGTACCCATCTGCCTGCCCATTGGGCTTCTACTTTCGCGCCGCGCGCGAACCCGGGTTCAACATTGGCGAACGGAACCGGCGGTTGCCGGTGGTCATTCCGAAAGTCGGCATCTTGCCATTTGTCCCGTAAGCCCTTTCGATTCGCAATCGTGATGTAACCGATTCCGCCGCACATGAGCAGCATCAGCAGGACGCCGGCACTCGCGCCGACGTAAATCATCCGCATTCGCTGCGCGCGGCTCAGGTTGGATTCGTATTCACGGGCGCCCGCTAGCGGCATGCCGGCAAAGAACGGGCGGCCATCGCGGTAAATGCCCGGCCGCAACTGCAGGTATTGCTGCCCCATCGCATAGCAGCGTTGCCATTCCGCCGGCAAGATCTTGTGCTTTAGCTGATTGATCTGGGCGGCATCGTCGGATGCGAAATCCGCGATCGTGGGAATCATGTTGTCCCACTGGCGGGTGTTCTTCGGCCCAGGATAGATGTCTCGCGCGCCGGACCCGGCGGCATAGTTGTTGATGGTCAGCAGGCGCGTGCCGACGGCCAGATTGTATTTCGGCACAAAGTCGACGGGGAACTTGAGCAACACGACCGCGTCTAGTTCGTCCGAATAGGCCGCGACCATGAGTGGACTAACCGTCATGACGACCGCCGCTCGGCAATCGCCACCATCCAGGCACTCCTTGATAAACTGCCGGTCGTTAAACTGCTGCCGCAACAGCACGAACACCGAGTAAAAGAACCCGGAAACACCGAACAACTCCGGCCGCAGTTCGCGGAGCTTTTCCTGCGACCACTGGAAATGCCCCGAATTGGACGGAGGTGGAACGTCCGCGAAAAAGTCTTCCTGGCGAGCTTGCCAGTTGGGTGCGTCGCTCATGAAAGCCTCAGCAGCTTGCGGAACAGCCATTCACCCAGCATCAGGCCGACGACCAGTGTGAACCACAGGGGCGTGGACCAGAGCGGCTGGTTTCGTGTCATTTTTTCGATTCGCGGTTCGGCCCGCAGATCGTTGATTAAGTTATGCACGGTCGTCAGGTCGTAGGCTTTGCCGCCCGATTTTTCCGCGATCTGGTTCTGTAACTTTTCGTCGCGCACCGCGCGGCGGCGCTCGGCCGAGAGAGGCGTGACTTCAAACCGCTGCTCGTCGAATTTGCCGGTGACGGGATCCTTCACGCGGAGGCTGTATTCGCCCACGGCGAGTACGGGGATGCGGGCCTCGAACACGCCCTTGCGGAGCATGGGCACCCGCACGGGACGAACCTCGCCGCCGCCGGGACCGGGGATGACGAGTTCCGCTTCGAGCGTGCGGTCCGTGACGTTCTCTTCATCGAGCGGCTCGAAATTGACATCGTAAGCTTCGACCGTGAGCGTCACCTTATCTTCCGCCCGGTACTGCGGCTGATCGAGCCGGGCCACAAACCGCTTGTCGCTGCCCAGTGCGTGGCTCATGCCCAGGCGATAGATGAGTTGCGACCACAACTGGCGATAATACTTCTCGCCATACTTCTTGCGCAACCGCCAGGTCTCGTTGAAGCTGAGGAACACGACTTCGCCCTTTCCGTACTGCCGGACGGAGATCAGCGGCTGCGGCGTTTTGCCGTCGCGGCATTTATCGGTGGGATGTTCCGCGAGCGCGAAGGCTTGCTCATGCAAGGCCGCGACTGGTTGATACCAGGGGAGCTTGCCTAGGTTGTCCCACGCTTTCAAGTTCTCGGCTTCATTCTGGCTGAGCTGCATGAAGGGATAGCGGGCGGCGTGCGGGGTGAGCCTCATGCGGAATTCGGGAAACTCCGGCGCATCGCGCATGTCGGCCTGCGGATCGACGATCACCGGGAGCAAGTCCGCGAGCGGTGTTTGCTGAAGTTCCTTCGGCCCGAACCGCGGCCCCGTGATCACCACCAGCCCGCCACCCAAGTTGCCGACGAACTCCTTCACCATTTCGCAGAAGCGGTCATTGAGCGCCGTACGGGGCATATCGTCCAAAAACAGTACATCGTTGGCGAAGAACTCACTCCGCTTGGGCGTGAGCGTGGGAAGGAACAGCACATTGGCTTCGCGAACGCGCGGATCGGACGACGCGAGAAACGTGCGGAAGCCTTCCATGCCGACGAGCTTGTCGCGGTGAAACACTTCCTTGATGAACCGCCATTCCCAGGTCGGCTCATGGGCGACGTACATCAGCCGGAGGTAATCTTCGATGACATTAACTTGCCGCAGGGCGTGATTGTTCTGATCGACGATTTCTCCTTCCACCGGATCGACGGTGGCAGTGAACTCGAACCGGCCGGACTCTTCGGGCGTGAAATCGATATCCGCTGTTTCAAAACCCGTGTTGAGCAGCACCGTTCGCTGCCCCACTTGAAACTCCGTCGATTGAGCGGTGGCTTCGCCGCCAATTTTGCGGCCGCTGACGCGTACCGTGACGCTCTGCCCTTGCAATCCACTTTGCCGCAGTTTGACCGTGACGGTGCTCCGTTCGGCCTTCTTCATCTTGGGATCGGTCTGCAGATCGACAGCGAGATCGACCGCTTCGGTCGCGCCGACCCCGACTGCATAGACCGGTACACCTAATCGCGCCAGCGGCGAGTTTTCACTGGTGCCAATCGGCGCGGCACCGGCGTTGTGAGCGAAATCGCTGACGAGTACCACGCCCGCGAGGCGGCCCGAGCCGAACTGCTGACTTGTTTCATGCAGCACGGCACCGAGGGCCGTCACTTGACCCTTGGTGGTCAGTTGCTCCGCGATCCACGAGCCGGACCATTCTTTATCTGCCTGGCCGCCGACCTGGCTGAGCTTTCGCAGTTGGCTGGTGGTGTTGCCATCGAAGACGAAGGCTTCGATCTCGACTTTGTGTTTCTCTTGCAACTGCTGCAAGACGTTATCATTCTTCTTGCTGAGCCAGGCTTGCACATATTCCATTCGTGTCGGCACCGAGTTGGCCGCGACGGCAGTTTCACCCGGCTTGATCGCGCCCGGGGTCGCCTGATAGCCCGTGGCTTGCACGAGTGCAGCACGCTGAGCATCGGGGAGTTGATCGGCGATGGCCATGCTGTCCGTGCCGTCGAACACGACATAGACCTGCGGCTGATGCCGCCGCGTGACGTGCATCCGCAGCACCGGATCGGCGAGCGTGATCAGCAGCAGCGCGAGGAGCAACCCGCGGCAAACGGCGAGCATCCAGCGAGCCGATGCTTTGGGTCCGGCTTGCAATTGCAGATAGAAAACGAACGACAGGACGACGAGCCCGGCCGCGGCGAGGAACACCCAGAAGGGACCTTCCTGCGCCCAGGGCGCAGCCAGTGCCACATCGATCTCTTCGATCGACGTAACCCCATCCAGGCCGACAAACCATCCCCACCAGCGACTCATATTTTTACTGATTCCTTCTCGTCTCTCATTTGGTTAAACAGCAACTTGCGGCCGCAGCGCGGGCCATGATAACACCACCATTTCGGCCAGCAGCAAGATCAACACGGCCAAGGCCAGATACCACCAACTGGTTTGTCCGCGGATCGCAGCGCCAGCGAGGCTGATGTCTTCACCCGGTTCAACCCAGCGGAGCGTCGTGCCCGCGGTCAACTCTTCAAACTTCTCGCGCGTCAGGGGCTGCAATTCGGATTCATCCGCTTCGCCATTCACGACGATCGGCACTTCCCAAACCGGCTTCTCTGCGGCGGCAGTATCTTCGGAGCCTCGCACTGCATCGGCGTTCGGATCGCGGCGATAACCGGAGACGCGATAGACACCGCGTTGATACAGACCATGCAGTGTGATGCCCCGCTGATCGTTACCGATGAAGCCAATATCGAGCGCTTCGGGATCGAGTTGCCGCGGGCGGATCAGCGAGACGGCCAGATCATGTTCGTTCGTGGGGACTGGCAACGTGAGTTGTTCCAGCGGTTGATAGTTCCGCCGTTGCAAGGTCGAGCGGGTCATGTTCCGTAGCAGGCGGTCGAACATCAGGATTGCATTGGTCTTGGGAAGTGTATTCCACGAAGAGAGCAGGCCGGTGGCGACGAACAGCACTTCGCCCTTTCCCTGGCTCTTGGCAATCAAAAACGGTGTTTGCCCGCGGTCATCGAATTTCGCGAGCACACGCGGCAACTGCTGTTGAACCAAGCGGTCGATTTGCTGTGTGCGCAGCCCAGGATCGGCGGAGATGGCTTCGTCTGCGTTGCCGGTCGTGTTGCCAACGGCCCAACTCAGCCACTTCGGATGCAGTTCGGCCAGTTTGACTTCATCGGCTTTCAATTGATCTGTTTCAGCCGCGGTCATTTGCCCGCTGGCTTGCTTGGCTGTGAATTCCTCGCGGCGCTGTTGCGCTGCCTGACGGAAGGTTAGTTCCTCTTCCAATCGCTTGCGGGCGGCAGCGGTGGAAGCAGCGGTGGCTTCGGGGCTGTTATCGGTCGAGACGGCCTTGAAGAAGAATGGCTCGGCATACAGATCGCGCAGCTCCGCATCGCCCGTGGTCGCGAGTTGAAACAGTTCATCGCCCGAGAGACTCTCAAAGGAAATGAAGAACGGCCGGGTGTTCGCGCCAGCCACTTCGGGCACTTCGCCGACGGTCTCACGGAGCGGCAGCGGCAAGATGCCGTCGCCATCGCGCCAGGCGAGTTCTTGCCAACGAACCGGATCGAAATCGGCGCCGGCGGCAATCACCAGCCGGCCGCCTTGGCGGACGTAGTCGCGCAGCAGTGTGACGATCTCTTCCGACTGCGGCTCTTTCAAACCAGCCAGCACCACCAGGCGAGCATCCTGCAAAGTCTCTTGATCGAGTTCGCTTTGCGTCAAATGACGAATCTTCACCAGTTGCCGCGGGGCTTCAACGCGCGATGTTTTTGGCGCTAGTAACTTTCGCAAGTGCCGAGTCTCGCCTAACTGATTGCGGGCGGGATCTTCGGCGGCCCCATATTGATCGACAAACACCACCGGCAATCCAGCCACCACCGGCAGAGCCAGATACCGTTCATTATCAGCAGCAAGTGAATCGTTGCTTTGAATCTCGGCCTTGAGCGGCACGAACACCGGATGATCCGGTTCGGGAACTTCGGTCAGCGTGTTGAAGACATACTCGAATTCAACTTCTTTGCTACCCGCGCCCGGCTCGATGGAAACCGTTTTCTCGCCGATGACAATGTCGCCATACGAAAGCTTGACCTGCACATCTTGCCGGGCGATGCCTCCCTGATGTTGCAATTGCACGGTAATGGTCGTGGGCGTTTCGATATCCGCGAGGCCATCCGCGACTTGCAAATTGGAGATCCAAGTGTTTTCCCAATCCGACAGCGAGCCAGCCGGCGCCACCGCAACCAGTTGCCAATCGTGCAGCTTCTTCAACGCATCGGCCGAGCCAACGTCTCGCCAGTTGGTGGCTTGCTGATCGCTGAAGACCACGACTCGCTTGGCCAATTCCGGCGAAGCTTCGCTGGCGCGTTGTACGTCGTTGGCGACGCGCAGCAAGCTGGCGGACCGATCGACGAGTTCCAGCTTGCCGATGGCTTCGAGAGCGCCGTCCTTGGTGTCATAAGGATCGGGGCTGTAACCTTCGCGAGAACCACAGGCGGGCAGGACCGAGATCTTGCTGCCTGTCGGCAGTTGATCGATCAGCCGGGCAGCGCGGTCCTTGGCTTTATCGAGCAGCGTGCCGTCGAGCCCTTCGTAGCCCATGCTCAGGCTGTTATCAATCACGATCACCGCATGAAGCGGTTGCCGATCATCAAAGGCCCGACTGCCTCGCGTGAAGAAGGGCCGGGCGAGCACCAGTCCGAACAACAGCACCGCGATGGTCCGCATGATCAGCAGGATGATATCCCGCAACTGCAGCATCCGGCGGTTGCGCTGCAAGGCCTCTTTCAGAAAGTCCATCGCCGCCCATTGCACCACGCGATACCGCCTGCGGTTGAGCAGGTGGATGATCACCGGGCCGGCCGCAAACAGGGCGCCGGCCGCAGCGAATTGCCAGGCGGTGAAGGACAGAAAGGACATTGGCTGAACGGGACTTTCTTGCTGGCGGGGGGGAACACGCCGCGAGCGGCGTGGCGAAATGAGCTGTCGGTTACCGATTCTGCTATTTTTTCCGGAAGCTTTCGATCTTTCCTTCCTGCAGGATGGGCAGGTAGCGATTGGGAATGGCTAGAATGAAGCAGCCGACGCTGGTCGCATAGAGCTGTCCTTCTTTGCCGCCGACGTGACCATGCGTCTTCGCGCCGTGATCGTGCCAGGCACCGTGGTTGGCGGAGTTCTTATCTTCGAGCACCTGTGACTTGACGAGGTATTCTCGCAGCCGTGGATAGCATTCCTTCCAAGGGTCGCCATTCACCTGATACAGGGCCTGACCAACGTAATAGAGCGTGTAAGCATCGAAGGGCATGTTCCCCTTCCGCTCGCTGGCTTTGGGCAATTCTTTCACCGCGGCGGAAATCACTTCCATATTCTTGCCGATCCGCCAATCGTCGTATTCGCCGAACTCCTGCATGCACACGACGCCCGCGGCGGCCATCGCAATCGTGCCGCCGCCACCGCCGCGGCTGTAGGTGAATTGCCCCGGCAACTTCTTCTGTTCAGCCTCCGACAAGCGACGATCACCCTTGACCGCATAGTGCTCGCGGACGCTCTTGATGGCGAGTTCAATCACTTCCGGCGGCACTTCCAGGCCGCTATCGACCGCCGAGCGCAGCGCCTTCGCTTGCATCACAACGAGGCTCAGGTCGTGGCCATTTTGCTGCCGGTGAGCTTTATAGTCCCAGCCGCCGTCGTCGCATTGCACATTAGCGATCAGCTTGAGGGCACCATCCAGCACCCGGTTCAGCCTGCGGTCGCGGCTGGCAGTCATGCCGTGGGCTTGACCCAGCACGAAGGTGGCCAGGCCATGGTTGTACATATCCCGCTGGCCATCGGTGATGTTTAGCAAGCCGGAGGGCTTCGCATGGCTGACGACATATTCCAGAGCCTTATCGACCTCGCGGCCATATTTGCCCCGCCCCGGTGCGTGCCCGGCAGAAAGGAAAGCCAGCGCGCCCATGCCGACCAAGCCCAGATCGTGCGAACCCCAGTTCCCTTCCGGCCCCTGATTGCGGGCGAGCCATTCCAGGCCACGGTCGAGGGCGGCCTCGCTTTCCGGCGTGATCTCGTCTTCCGCCTGGCCCCAAGCGCGACCTAGCGGCGCAAAAAACATCGCGATGACGAGCCAGCCCAGGGTCAGCGTGCGCTGCAGCATTCGCGTGGTCTCGGTGGGTAATAAAGTGAGGACAAAGGCGGGAAACGCCATTCTCATTGGCGTGACCTTATATTGCTATGGCCAAGTGGCGAAAAATGTTACATCCCGGCCAAAAAGGCAGAGTGAATAGAGGCTATTGGACGGGCCCGCTGGGAATTAGCTCCACCACATCCCGATTCGGATCGTGTTGACCGCGACCAAAGAAGGTGAAGACGCGATCTTTATAGGGCACCATGGCCCCCAACCGCGGCAGCGGATCGGTCAGCGAGGGAAGGAGCGTTGTTGCTCGCTGGCTTCCCGTCGCGGGATCGAGCCAGACCAATTGAATGGCCGGTGACTTATTATCGGGTAGCACCGCTCGCCGCGCCACGAGAATGGCGGTTTCATCCACCAGCGCCTGAGGCTGCAGGTCCGTCAAAGGTGCAAACCATCGCCGTTTGCCGGTTGCTGCATCCAGTGTTTGCACTCCGCTTTCGGTCTGAACGACAATCATCCCGCGCGACGCGCCCCAGCAACCAACGACATCCATCAGCAATGTTTCCCAGTGTTGCAGGCCGGTCGCCGGATCGAGACAAACAACACTGCGGGTCCCCGGCTGATTCATGACCACCTTGCCACCGACGAGCAGCGGTCGCGAGAAACTCTGCAGCACCCAGCGGGGGTCTTCGTCGCTGGGAAGTGTCACTTGCTTCCGCACCCAGCCGACCTGGCCGCGGCCATCGAGGGCGAGTGTGATGCCGCCCAGTGCGACGATCAACTGATGATCGAGGGGTAGCACTTCGCAGCAAGCGCGGCTTCCCCAGGTGCTGCGAAGTCGAATCAGATCGCGCTGCGATTGCAACTCGCCCGTGGCGGGGTCGAGCACATTCCAGCGCAGTTGCCCTTCCTGCTGATCCTGCAAAGCCATGCTCAGGCCGACGACCTGGCCGTGCAGATAAACAGGGTCGGAAACAAAGAACTCGCGCTCGCCTCGGTCAGCGGCCCACAGCAATTTGCCGGTCGATTTTTCCAAGCACACGATTTGCGGGCTCTTGCCAAACAATTGCCGCGTGATGATTTGATCGCGGAGCACCAGCGGACGCATCGCGATCAGCGCCCAATCCTGAGCCTTGGCAATGTTTCCGGGCGGTGGTTGGCTTTGCCATTGCCGCTGGCCGTTGGTCAGATTGTAAGCGGCGACTTGGAATCGATTGGTGACATACAGCATGTCCCCTTCGATGGTCGTGGAGAGTTGCCGGTCAGGCCAGGGCACTTGATACTGATTCGTCTTCCTGCCCACTTCTTCCTGCGGACGATCACCGACCGGACCATCCAACCGGCTTCGATTGTGCGAAGCATACGCCGTCGGCTTGGGAACCGCGAGCAGACTGCCGGGCATGACATGCGTCGCCGAACTGACCGCTGCACTCGTGCCGCGAGCGCGCATCTCGGTAACGAGTGCTTCGAACTGTGCTGCATCGAGCTTCAGGTCGTTGAACTGCACCACCGAGGTCGCCGGAGTACCTACATCCCGGCCGAGCATGGCTGCGGCCAAGCGACTTCGATGGGCTAACGATCCGGCGAGCAGCGGATGCCGTTCAATGGCCCGCTGATACAAGGCGATGGCTTCCTCAAACCAGCCATTCGACAGAGCGCGATCGCCCAGCCAGCGTAAAGCCTCGGCTGATTCCGCCGTCGCGCCGAATTGCACGGTAGCCAGTTCAACGGCCGACGAATCTCCGGCTGCAATCGCCTGGCCGATTCGTAACTTGGCGAGCGGACCATAACGCTGCCCAAGGGCCTCCTTGAGCTGCGGAAAATCACCGAGCAGCAATTGCACGGCAACTGGGAGGGACGTGAGCAACTGGCGGTCTTTCACGTACGGCGAAACGCCGGGGGCTGCTTCGGGATCGACGCTGGTGATGATCCGCGCCGCGTCTTCCCAGGCTTCGCTTTCCAGCACGGCCTGCAATTCGCTCGTCAGGTTATAAGCTTCTTTGCTTAGTTCTTCGACCAGTAGCGGTCGCCAGCTTTCGCGCATGATCGTCGGTGCGCCGCTCGAAGCCACGGCGCGGGTCGCGGTCTCGCGGCGGGCCAGCGCTTCGGCCCAGGTGACCATCGGCACCGTTTCGTTGAGATGAAAGAACCGCAGTTGCTCGCAAAGTTTGAGCAGTGCCTGCGGCTGTTGTGCGTACGCGCGCTGGATTAACTCCGTGCGTACGAGCGGCTCCACCGCAGCCAGCGGCGCTCCGGCCGGACGATGCAAGGTGTGAATCGGCGTGCTGAGAAATGTCCGCCGGATTGATGACCAGGGGGGCAAGTTGCGATCTTGAAACGCGTACAAGCCAACATTCGCCAGCCGGGTGACGAGATTGATTTTTAATGATTGCCCGTCTCGCAAATCACTGACCAGTTGCAGCCCATCTTCATGTACGGCCAGTTGGTCGGCAAGCGGCAATTGCTGAGTCGCGGGATCATCGAGCAGCATTTCCAGCAGCGGATGGCTTAGTTCTTTAGTCGCGCCGGCGGCCAATGTCTGCACCGCACATGCGCGCCGCCAATCGTTCACGTCCACCTCGGCGGGCTTCGCTTTGGTGATTTCGTCTTGCCACGCAGCCAGCGTGGGAACCAGCGGCAGCGCGAGCGCTTTGCCGCGCAGGTCTGCTTTCGCCAGATTGGTCAGAGCGGCTAGCTCGCGCAGTTCGATTCGCTTGAGTGTGACTTGCGTGCCAGGCCGTTTGCCAACTAGCAGGATGCCAATGGAATCAATCTTGCCGGGCAGACTCTCGCGGATGAAATCGGGCTGGGCCCAGTTCACGCCGTCGGACGACATCCACCAGCGGAACGTGCCGCAGCCAAAAGCCAGCCGCAGCCAGCAAGATTCGTTGTCGGCGGCGCCATCGATACTTTCTGCGTGCGTCGCCAGATCGATTTCGTGCTCATCATCGACGCCGCGCATTTTGGCGACGAGTCGATTATTGCGGCGGTTCTTCAAAAACCGCACGCATTCGGCGGGGTGACCCTGGTCTCGACCCAGATAAACCGAGACGCCAGGGGTGATGTTCGTGAGCCGAAATACAACCTGCTGCAAACCTGGTTGCGGCAGCGGCGTCCAGCACCAGACGTGCTTGATCATGTTATCGGCGGAGAACGTCAACGAGCCGTCGTCGTTCTTCTTCGGTTGTGCTAACTCGGGCGCGGATGAAGTCCAGGGTAAATCGGCGGGCCGGTCCGTTTCGAATACTAGTTTGCGAGCCGGCGCGAGCGCCGGCGCATCACTGGTTCGCAGCAGTTGCAGGCCATAAAACGTCGCCCGCCCTTCAAAGTAAACATCGTCGGGCGGTCCCGGCAGCGGCGCGGCGAGCAGCACAATGTCGCCGCGGCTCAGCACTACTTGACCGTTGTGAAAGCGCAGATCGATCGGCCCGCCGAAACGCATTTCCGTGCGCAAATTGCGAGAATCGTCGGTGGCAGTGAGGGCCAGCGTTTCAGGCCGAGCGGTCTTGGGTTTGCGAGTGGTGGTGTACGCCGCCCAGCGATAGCTGTGATCCTGATGATAGACGAGCGTCACACCCTTGTTGCCGTGAAAGAGATGTATCTGCAGCTTGTTGTAGTTTTCCAGCGACATCCGCAGGAATGAATCATTAAGCCACGGCGACTTGAGCCGTGCGAGGCCTTCCAGCGCGCCACAGCGGCCGAACTGTGTATCGACTTCGTGCAGGCGATAGTTCTGCCCCGCGGCCGCTTCGAACCAAGGCTGCAATTGATCGCGGCGGACGACCTCTTTGCTCAGATCGAATGTTTGAAACGCGACCTCTTGAAACGCAGGCGGCTCGACCGTTGACTCAACGACGGCCTGCCAGGGGGGCGGCAAGGGCGCGGCCGGCTTGATCGGCGCGATTGCGGCTGGTTTTGTCGGTGAATCAGCCTTGGTCGGATCCTCAATGGCACCGCCTTCAATTTTGGGCTGAGTGTCCGTCGCTTGTTCCGGAGTCTTCGTCGGGTCTTTGTTTTCGCCCGCCTCGTCACCCTGCTTTTCGTTTGCCTCGCTGTTGTTTCCTTTCTGTGCGAGTTCATGCGAATAGAACGCATTGATGGCCACCACGCCCACCACCGCAATGGCGGGAACCACAATCATCAGAATGAGCAGCACCAGGCTCAAACCGCCGCGGCCCGCTTGCTGCTCGCGAGCGCGGGCGGCGATGGCGGCGGGCGAGAGTTGAAGTCGGGCGAGGGCGGTTTGCAAATAGCTTTCCAAATGCACCTGGCTGGCGAGCGCTTCGCGCAGCGCGGGCGATTCAGCCATCCGCTGGCGTAGTAATTCGATCTCTTCGAGCGACAACTCCTCCGGCATCTTCTCGTCGAGGAGTTGCAGCAGTTCTTGATCTGTTTTTTGAAATCCGTCCATTCGAAAACCATCCATTTGCATCCCAGTCATTTGCCGGACGATGTTCGATTCTCAAGGCATTGCTTGAGCGCCAGCCGCGCCCGATGCACGAGCAGCCGGACGGCCCCTTCACTGCGGCGGAGCAAGCCGGCAATCTCCGTCATCTTCAGTTGAGCGCGATAACGCAAATCAATGGCCTGTTGGGCGCTTGGGCCGAGCGCTTCGAGACAAGTTGGCAAGCCTTGCAACGCATCGCTGGCGTGCGCCGTCCGGTCGGGAACGATTTGATCCAGTTCCAAGCATAACTCCGTCCAGGCCACTTCCCGCCGACGGCTGACTCGCTTCACATGCTCGCGGAGCAGGTTCCGCGCGATGCCAATCAACCACGGACCCACTTGCGTGGCCCGCGCGAGTTTTTCTCGCCCTTGATAACAACGCAGGAAAGTTTCCTGGCAAAGGTCTTCCGCAGCGGCCGAATCGTACAACCGCGCACGCAAATAACCGTAAATCGTCTGTTGATAGATTTCGACCAAAGCGGTGAAGGCTTTCTGGTCACCGCGTTGGGCAGCCAATGCCAGGCCTTGATGCGGTTCCGCGGTGGCAGCGGTGCTGATTGGTGCCGAATGTTCACGCGCGGGCGCACCCTGACCCATCACCAATGCGGCGGCATCCATTCGGCGCAGAGGAGGATGGGACGAATCCATAGGCGGTCGCGGACCACATCGGCCAGGTTAAGGTGGGAATAAATGGCGAACAGGCGGGATCAAACGGGAGCGGCAACATTGGCTGCCGCCGATTGACGTACTGCCTATCTTAGTCGCCCACTCCACTGTGCTGCAATCAAGTGGGCCGCAATCAAGTGGTTCGCGGCTGGGCAGGCGTTACGTCGCTCACAGGCTACCTTGCGACTCGCCAGCGGCTCGCGATACCATAGCGGGTGCTTCGCTCCTCCATTTTCATCACAAGGGTTGGCACATGCAACGTCGGACAATTTCTGGAACCTGGCTGAGCGTCGTCGTTTTCGCATTTGCCAGTCTGATTGGTTGCAGCGGCTGCGACACCAATCCCCCCGCCCCGGTAAAACCCGCGGCCGGCAATGGAGCGGACCCGGGACATTCGCATGATGCCAAGGGGCCTCACAGCGGTAAAGTGATGGCCATTGGCAACGAAGAATACCACGCCGAATTCGTGCATGAGGACGCCAGCGGCAAGGTGACCGTCTATTTGCTCGATAAAGACATCAAGGTGCATAAGGACGCCTCGAGCGCTGCGGAAGTCATCATCATCGAAGGAAAGACCGGCACCGAAACCAAAATCTACGAGTTGGCCGCCGTCAATCGCACGGCTGGAGACATGCCGACTGCCCATCAATTTGAAGTCGTCGACAAGGAACTCATTGGCCTCCTCTCCGCCCTCGGCGGAACTAACAAGGGCACCCTGAAGGTGAACATCGGCGGCAAAGACTTCGCCCAAAACATTTCCTTCGACGACCACGGCCACGCGCACTAGTCCACCTCGGAACCCTCCCATGCCCTCTCTGCGCACTCTGTGCCTCTGTGGTCTATTCGTATTTCTCCCCTCCCTCGCCCAAGCCGCGCCCAACATCGTCCTCATCTACTGCGACGACCTAGGCTACGCCGACCTCGGCTGCTTCGGCGCAAAAGGCTGGCAGACACCGCATCTGGACCAGATGGCGAAGGAGGGAGTCCGTTGCACCGACTTCCACACCGCCGCCGCGGTCTGCAGCGCTTCGCGGGCGGCATTGCTCACAGGCTGCTATCCGCAGCGCGTGAGCATCCTTGGCGCGCTGGGCCCAACGGCGAAGCACGGCATTGCCGCGAATGAAAAACTGCTGCCGGAGTTGCTCAAGGAACAAGGCTACGCCACAGCCATCTTCGGCAAGTGGCACTTGGGGCATCATCCGCAGTTCCTGCCGACACGGCACGGCTTTGATCGTTACTTCGGCCTGCCTTACTCCAACGACATGTGGCCCAAGCATCCGACTTCCAAGAACTTTCCTGACCTGCCGTTGATCGAAGGTGAGAAAACCATCGAACTCAACCCCGATCAAACGCAACTCACCACCTGGTATACCGAGCGAGCGGTGAAGTTTATCGAAGAGCAGCAGAAAGAGCCGTTCTTCGTTTATCTGCCGCATAGCATGCCGCATGTGCCGCTGTTTGTTTCTGAGAAGCATCGCGGCAAGAGCGAGCAGGGTTTGCTCGGCGATGTGATTATGGAAATCGATTGGAGCGTCGGCCAAATTCTCGCCACGCTCAAGCGGCTTAACCTCGACGAAAACACGCTGGTGCTGTTCAGTTCCGATAATGGCCCCTGGCTCTCGTATGGCAATCATGCGGGTTCAGCGGGCGTGTTTCGCGAAGGCAAAGGCACAACCTGGGAAGGCGGACAGCGAGTCCCCTTCGTCGCGCGCTGGCCCGGCAAGATTCCCGCTGGAAAGACTTGCGACGAGTTCTGCAGCACGCTCGATGTCCTCCCCACCTGCGTCAAATTGACTGGCGGCAAAGTGCCCACCGACCGCATCATCGATGGCCAAGACATCTGGCCGCTCCTGTCCCAACCGGGCGCGAAATCGCCCCACGAAGTTTTCTATTACTATTGGGACACCGGGCTGGAAGCGGTCCGCAGCGGCGAGTGGAAGTTACACTTCCCCCACGTCTATCGTTCATTGCAAGGCGCGGCCGGCAAGGATGGTCTGCCTAATGGTTACTTGCAGGCGAAGACAGAACTCGCACTCTACAACCTGAAATCCGATCCAGGTGAAAAGTCGAACGTCGCGGATAACAATGCCGACGTCGTCGCCCGCTTACAAAAGCTGGCCGAAGCTGCCCGCGAAGATTTGGGTGATTCGCTCACGAAGCGGGCCGGCAAGAATCGTCGTCCAGCAGATCAGCTCAAGGAATGACCTTATCCCGTCGCCAATGACTCCGCGCGCTTGAGCGTGGGCTCTAACTCATCCCAGATGATGGCCAGCGAAATCTGATCGAGGCCCAGCCCCGCATAAACCTGGTCGGGAGGCGAAGGGACATTGTGTACGCCGAGCGCCGTCCAGCCTGCTCGGCTGCACAAGTAATTGGCAACCGCGACCACGTGTACCAGGTCTTGATGCGGACCTTGATAGTCGCCGCTGGAATGATGATAGGCAATCGCGTCGACCACGGGTTCGGCCAAATTCCACCGCGCGGCGACAAAGCCGCCCAGCAGCGCATGATCGAAGGACAGGATCTGATTCTCGGCCTCGCAGGTGGAAACCGTCGGCGAGACCAACGACACCACCTGGCAAAAATGCCGCCGCAGCGATTGATCGATCAGAATGATCCCCAAATCATGCAACAGCCCGGCAATGTACGCCTCCTCCGGCACCCCGCGGCCGCAGACTCGGGAGACCAAGCGCGCCGCCGCTCCCACGGCAACACAATGTTCCCACAGCGCTTCGCGGCGATAGGTGCCGTGATGGTTGGGCGTTTCAAACAATCGCGACATGCACACGGTCAAAGCCAGGTTGCGAATCTCCTGAAAGCCGAGCAGGCTGATCGCGGTTCGCAGATCGGTGATTTTTGTGCTCAGCGCATAATAAGACGAGTTGAGTCGCCTCAGAATCCGCGCGACCAGAATGGGATCGGTTTGAATGGCTTCGCGCAGGTCATCCGGTTGCACGTCATCGGAATCGGTCAGTTGCAACACGCGCTGGGCAATGACAGGCAGCGACGCCACCTGTTCCATCCGCGCAAACAGCCTCTCCAGCGATTCGCGCCGCGCAGGCTCAATCGTACTGAAGCTCATTGCTCTCAACTGGATGGTTTGCGTCACTCTACAAATCTAGGTCAAGACATATCGAGTACGGACGGCCTTGCACCCCGATGACAACCGTTGTCATTTCAGGCGCGGCATCATTGTTACAACCGCTCCAATCATCGAAAACGGCCTCTAACGGACACCAGCCCCCCGATTTGACCCATCCCCGGCAGCGACCTACGCTTTGGCGAGAGAGGCTTGCCTGGTATGACCAAATCGATCGACAACAATTTGATGGCCCTGCTCGGCAAGAAAGCCGGCGGCACCGATACGTGGACCGCGCTGGCGGCGAAGACCCCCGCCCACGATCCGGCCGAACCGCGCACGCCCGAGCAAGACGCCAAGCTCGCGCAGCTCTTGCAGCGGATCAATCAACTCACCACACCCGACCCGCGCAAGACGGCCAGCGCTCTTGCCCCCGCCCTCAAGCCGGTCGCGCCGGAACAACAGGTTGCAGCAGCCGCTGCAGCCGCAACCGATCCCACGCCGTGCGACGAGTTCCTGCCCATCGAGCCTCCCACCGTGCGCGATGCGGGTCTGACCGACAGCGAAGTCGAAGCCCTGATGCTGAAATTCCTGCTGGCCCGCGGTGACCTGACCGGCCGCGAGATGGCCGATCAGGTGCGGATGCCCTTCGTGCTGGTGGATGCCCTGCTGCGACAACTCAAGCAGGATCAACTGCTGATTTATCGCAGTTCCGCGCCGATGAACGACTACGTTTATCAGCTCACGGATCTCGGCCGCGAACGCTCGCGGCGGTACATGGAACACTGCACGTATTACGGCTCGGCGCCGGTCTCGCTGACCGACTACATCCTCGGCGTGTCGGCCCAATCGCTCACCAAGCAGCATCCTTCGCAAGACGACCTGAGCCGCGCCTTCAGCGACATCCTCGTCAACCCCAACATGCTCCGGCGGCTCGGTCCCGCGATCAACAGCGGCCGGGGTCTGTTTCTGTATGGCTCGGCTGGTAACGGCAAGACGACGATCGCCGAGCGCGTGACGCGAGCCTTCGGTCAGTTCATTTGGATCCCCCGGGCCATTGGCGTCGATGGCGAAATCATCCGCCTGTTCGATCCCGTCAACCACGAAGAATGCCCGCTGCCGCAGAACACGGGCTTGCTCGATCAGTCGCGGCTGGATCGCCGCTGGGTCCGCATTCGCCGGCCGACGATCGTGGTCGGTGGTGAACTGACGATGGACAGCCTGGAAGTGACGCTCAATCGTTCGACCGGCATCAGCGAAGCCCCGCTGCAACTCAAGAGCAACTGCGGCACGCTGGTCATCGACGACTTCGGCCGGCAGAAGATGAGCACCGACCAGTTGCTCAACCGCTGGATCGTGCCGCTCGAAAAACGATACGACTATTTGAACCTGCCGAATGGCAAGAAGATCCAGGTTCCTTTCGATCAATTGATAGTTTTCTCGACGAACCTCGAACCAAAACAACTGGTTGATGAAGCATTCCTGCGGCGGATTCCGTACAAAATCGAAGTCAACAATCCGACCGAGGAAGAGTTCCGCAAGTTGTTTGAAATGATGTGCCCCAAATTGGGTTTCACCTACAACACCTCGGCTCTGGATCACCTGATCACCAAGCACTACATGGCCGTGAACCGTCCGTTCCGCGCTTGCCAGCCGCGCGATTTGCTGCTGCAAGTCAAAAACTTCTGCCTCTATCAAAGGCAACAGCCGGAGCTGACAGCAGAGTTTCTCGATCTGGCCGTTGAGAATTACTTTGCGGTGATGTAGACAGTTTCGCAAAGACTCTCGATTTTGGCACCTGGCCACGCTACCATAGCGGGCATGACACACTCTCCCGAAAAATCGGCCGTTCGTGGTTTCACGCTCGTCGAGTTGTTGGTGGTCATTGCCATCATCGGCGTGTTGGTCGCCCTTCTCCTGCCCGCGGTTCAAGCGGCCCGCGAGGCCGCCCGCCGCACGCAATGCACGAACAATCTCAAGCAGATTGGCATCGGCATGCATAACTATCACGATACGTACGGCCGCCTGCCGTGCAACATCAACCACGTCACTCAGACGCTGGAGCCGTTTGAGGACCGCGACCGCGCTTCGCACCTGGTGCTGCTGCTCCCCTTCATCGAAGAGCGGCCGCGCTTCGACAAAATTCGCTTCACGTTGCCGGCGCTTCCGGGCGATCAAATCGTGGATGGCACCGCGCTCAAAACACAGTTGATCAATACCTATATTTGCCCCAGCGTCCAGCACGAACGGCGTTACAACGGCTTGGCGATGACGAACTACGCCGGTTGCATCGGCGCCCAAGTTATGCGGGCCGGTTCGGGTTGCAACATGGCGTCGATTGTCGGGAACGGCGGTACGCTATACGATCACGACGACGACGGCGAGGACTGGTTCAGCTTCACGTCCCTTCCGCCGCAGTGCAATGGCGCCGGACCGGGCAACATTCGCTCGGACTGCCCCTATCCCGAACAGATTTCCGGTGTCTTTGCGCGCAGCACTTGGGCCGCGCGTTTTGCCGATGCCACTGACGGAACTTCGCAAACGATCATGATGGGCGAAGTGCGCGGCTGGTGTTCGGGGTTTTTGTATCGCAGTAGTTGGGCGCTCTCCGAAGGACTCTGGTTTGCCACGACCGCGCCCATCAATCTTCCCACTTGCCCAGGCGAGCGAGGCGTGCCGAATAATCCCAATTCCGGCGGCCCCGGTTGCCAGGATAAGGAAAACGGCTGGAACGCCGCCATGGGCTTCAAATCCAAACACCCGGGCGGCGCCATGTTCGGCTTCTGCGACGGCAGCGTCCAATTCCTCCGCGATAGCATTGACCACACCACCTATCAAATGCTGGGCGACCGGCGGGATGGGAACGCGGTGGCGGGGTATTGATTTAAGTCGCTGGTATTTGGTGTAGGAAGTTGAGTGGACCTTTTGAACTAGTTTCGCGATTCATTAGCCACCGGCTTTGGTGCATTTGAATCGATCCCGGAGGGATCAAAGCAATTAGCCCCAGGTTGAGCGCAGCGACACCTGGGGTTCCCTGCGATCCCTTCGGGATCGGGGGATCATTTTCCGTTTTCCCCGGGTATCGGCTAACGCCTCAACCCGGGGCTAATGGCTGCGAACCCTTCGGGTTCAAGACAATGCAAAAGCCCGACAGTCTCTGAATTCGGTGGCTAAGCTTAAGACTTTGTTCCTGATGGAAAATAACTATATGCGAAGGACTTTTCTTGGCTCAGGATTGTTCGTCCTGCTGCTGGCCTGCTCCGGTTGCGGCTCCAGCGTCAAGCTCTACCCCGTTTCCGGTACCATCACCTACAAGAATGTTGCGGTCCAGGGGGCCGACGTCACGCTGATTCCCGTGGACGACGCGGCCGGACTCAAGCCCGCGCGAGGCACGACCGATGCCAGCGGCAGGTTCACCGTGCAGACTTATTTCGCGCCCGGTGATGATCGTCGTGGTGCGCTGGCGGGACTCTACAAGGTGACGGTGCAGAAATTTCCCGCTGCGGACGGCATTGTTGATCCGTACAAAGCGGGCGGCCCGCCGAAGAATGAACTTCCTGCCAAGTATGCGTCCGCGCTGCAAACGCCACTGGACAAAGAAGTATCCGCGGGCGGAACGAACGAAATTGTGCAGGACTTGCGGGATTGAATCTTGCTATTTCGCACATGAACTGACTCGCGCGGGCTGGGCCAGGTGCATCCAGTCCACTGCGCGATCGAACTGCGACTCGCGATAGCCGATTTGGGCGAGCACCGGCGGCACGCAGCGGAGTTCCAATTCACAGCGGTTGAAGCGCACGCTGGGGTCGTCAACTTCCGGCGGCAACACGTCGTTGAGCACGATCCCCGCGACCGGCAAGCCGCTGCCAAAGGCCTGAGCGGCGATCAAGGTTTGCAGCGTGTGGTTGATGGTGCCGATGCGATTGGCCGCGACGACAATTAAAGGATAACCAAAGTCCCGCGCCAGGTCGGCGACGTAATCCTGTTCCCCCATCGGCGACATCAGCCCGCCGGCGCCTTCAATCACCACGACGTCGCTTCGCCGCAGCCAGTATTGCAAGCCGCGGCGAAGCTGCTGCGAGTCGATTTCTTTGCGCTCTTGGATGGCAGCCAGATGCGGCGCGAGCGGCGCGGAAAAACGCTGCGGACAGACGGCCGATAGTTTGCCGGGACGACCCGCCGCATCCCACAGCGCGACGGCATCGTCAGAGACGAGCGTCTTTCCCGCCCGCCGGCAACCGCTGGCCGCGGGCTTGTAAACACCCACTCGCCAACCCGCATGAGCCAGATCGCGAGCGATTGTTGCGGCGACATAGGTCTTGCCCACGCAAGTATCCGTGCCGGCGATGAACAATCCCCGGCAGCGCGCAGCCTGCCCCTGCCGCACCTGAGTGGCGGCGGAGTGGTCAGCGGAAATGGCAGTTCCTCGTCCCATGAACCCACCGTAACAAGTCGCCGCAGCGTGCAACAGAAGGGACCACCGAGTTGGATCGCGTGGGGGCTTGACGCCTCGAATGCGAGACGAGTCGCGCTTCGCCAGTTGAATCCTCGCTGCCCTCGAATTAGTCTGGAACGTAGACAACTCCCCGGATTTTCATCCCTTGTTCGCAGCCGAGCCGCCACCATGATTCGCCGCCTTGCCTTTCTGTTTAGCGTTGTGATTCTGACCGTACTTACTTCAAACATCGCTCAAGCCCAGTATCCTTATGGCAGCGATCTGGCCGCTTGGAATGGCTGGGGCGGTCAGGGTTACGGCTACCTCGGCACGCGGGTTGGCTACGCTCCGCTGCCGCCGTACTTCGCCATTCATCCGCCCGTTTATTACAGCGCCAAAATCATCCGCCGCCCGTATGGCGCCAGCCCCTTTGCCTGGCCCAGCACCTACCCGCCCTTCACGACCACCGAGATCGAAAGCCGGTCCGTCTCGAACAGCGATCCCGCCTTCTTCTTCAATCCCTATCTGAAACAGGAAGATGGCGGCGGCCAACTTCCCCCGCCGCGGCGTGCGCCGGCAAGCGGAGACCAGTCGCGCTCGCAGCCGCTGCTCATCATCAATCCGTATGTGATCAGCCAGGCCGTGGCTGCGAAGTAGCCTCGGCCTCTTCTTCGGTTTCGTAGAATAGACGGCGCGAAAGGTTCAGCGGCCGCCAACGGCAATCACCTCGCGGTCGGACAGATTGTGGTGATACGAGTCAACGGGCTACTGACACTAAATCAGAACTTTTTCAGCAGTCTCCTTGTGCCGGTGGGGCGATCACTGAAAGGCTACTAGTAGCTGACCCATTGAGCGCCCCGCGGATGAACCCAGCGGTCGCGAAGAAAACCTATCAACTACCGCTGCGGATTCGCGCCAGGCTTGGCGGCGACATTGTTCGCTGGGTCGGCGTCGTAGATCGTCCAGACCACCGTCTTGGAACGCAGGCTGGCGAGATAGGCTTTGTAGGCCACTTCGCGCCGTTGCTGGTTGATCAATTCCTTGATCTTTACCTGGGCATCGGTGAAGGGAATGAACCCAGCCGGCGTGCGTTCGATGACGCGGATGATGTGCAAGCCCCGTTCGTCTTCCAAAATCGGGCTGAGCTTACCTGGGTCAAAAGTGAAGATGGCATTGTTGAGCACGTCGGAAGCCAGACTCTTCTCGGTGGTCCAGTCGTAGAGTCCCCCCTTATCCGCATTCGGGTCTTGCGAGCCCTTCTTGGCGACCGCGGCGAATGGCGTTCCCAGGAAGACCTCGTTGCCCATCTGGGCGAGCGCCTGCCAGGCAGCATCTCTGTTGGGATAGTTGACAAACTTGACTGACAACATTTCAAAACGGGATTTTGCTTTCACCGCAAAGTCGTCAGCATGTTCGCGGTAATAGTTCAGCATCTCCAGGTGAGACACTTCGCTCTTCGTTTTGATCTTGTCCGATAACTTGGACCTTCCCAGATTATGATCGGCAAAGGCCTGCTGTTGTTTGGCGAGCGATGAACCATACCGCCGCAAGACTTGATCGAGATCGGCCAGCGTTTCGATATTATTGTCTTTCATCAAGATTGCCAGGCGCGGCAGGATCGGATCGCGCTTGGCGAGTTCCTGGACCTCTTCCGGCGTCGTGGCGGCCACTACCTTCTCACGCGTGACGAGCAACTGCTTCTCAAAGCCATCGCGAACTCGCTTGGTAATATCGGCGCGAGCCTCTTTCACTTTGTCGCGGCCCGCATTCTTCTCAAGCTCCCGGTCGAATTCCAAATAGAGAATTTTGGTCTCCACCATCTGCCTGACGACTTGCTGCGTCAACTGCGAACGAACGGCTTCGATCTGGCTCCGCTCCTCGTCCGAGCGAGCCTTCTTGAAAGCAGGTTCCAGCATCTGATTGACGGTCGGTGCCACGTCGCCGTACAGAATGTATTGATTGCCCACGGTGGCGACGATCTGGCTGGGTTGAAACAAGGCCGAGCCAGCTTGTTGGTTGTCGGCCGCGGGATTAGCTGCGGGATTGAAGCCAGGAATGATCGGCGGCTGAGCGACTGGGCCCTGAGGCTGAGGCTGAGGCTGAGGCTGAGGCTGAGCAATCGGCGGCGCAAATTGTGGTGGCGGCTGGGGCGCAGGCTGAGCAGGTGGCTGGGCATTTGGATCGGGGCCGAAGCGAAAGCCAGTATTGCCGGCGGTCACGGGTGGCTGCGCATAGGGATCGGGCCGCACGCCGGGCGGTGGTTGCCAGGCAGTCGCCGGGCGCGCAAGCAGCGTGATCATCACCATCGTCAGCAGTCGCTGCCGCAAGTTCACGCTGCAAGCCTTCCCTGGCAAGTGAAAATTCAATTGATCGCTCAAATGCTATCACCGCGCGCACGGTTCCTGCGCGCGAAGTTCAAGCGGGCGATTCTTAACAGTTCACTTTCGCGGCTGCAACACCGATTTCACCAGAGCATGCAACTGGTCAGGATCGAGCGGCTGCGGCGGCAAGGGCAAATAGGCCGCTTTGTCGTCCACAATTCGCAGTTGCCCCTTGTGCTGCCTGGCGAGTTGCTCGATCCGGCCGCGGTCGCGGTATTGAAAGACCATAAACTTGTCTTCGCGAAAAATGGCCGAAATAAACCAGACCGCCGCGTCCATTTTCAGTTCGATCAACTCCAGCAATCGTTCAGTCTGCCGCGGCGGCGGACCAAAGCGATCAACCAGTTCCGCCCGCAGATCAGCTAGCTCTTGAAAAGCGTTGATCCGCGTCAAGCGGCGATAAAGATCGATCTTCAGCCGAATATCGGGGACGTAATCATCAGGCAGCAGCGCTTCGCCCGGCAGATTGATATCGACATCGAGCTTCAGCCGCGGCGTCGTGTTTTGCAGCGCGCGGACGGCGTTTTCGAGCAGTTGGCAATAGAGTTCGTAACCCACCGTGGCGATGTGTCCGCTCTGCTGCGTGCCGAGCAGATTCCCCGCGCCGCGGATCTCAAGATCGCGCATCGAGATCGCGAAGCCGGCCCCCATTTCGCTGAACTCTTCAATGGCCCGCAGCCGCCGCGAGGCGTTGGGCGTGATGTGCTTGTTGGGATCGGTGAGCAGATAGCAATAGGCCCGATGCTTGTACCGCCCCACTCGGCCGCGGAGTTGATGCAGGTCAGCCAAGCCATATCGATCGGCCTCGTCGATGAAGATCGTGTTGGCGTTGGGAATATCCAGGCCGCTTTCAACGATCGTCGTTGCCACCAGAATATCGAATTTGTGGGCCACGAAATCGATCATCACTTGTTCGAGCTCATCATCGGCCATCTGAGCGTGACCGATCCGAATGCGGGCGACCGGCACAATGTCGTTCAAGCGCTTGGCGATGTGTTCAATATCGTTCACGCGGTTGTGAACAAAATAAATCTGCCCTTCGCGGGCGAGTTCGCGATTGATGGCATGACGGATCAGGTCGTTGTCCCAGCGCGTGACCCGCGTTTCGACGGCCACGCGATCTTCGGGCGGCGATTCGAGATTCGAAATATCCCGCACGCCGACGAGCGACATGTGCAGCGTCCGCGGAATCGGCGTGGCGGAGAGCGTGAGCACATCGACCGTAGCCCGGAGCAGCTTCAGTCGCTCCTTCACATCCACGCCGAAACGTTGCTCTTCGTCGATAATGACCAGGCCCAGGTTGTGAAACTCAATATCCTGCGAAGCGATGCGGTGCGTGCCGATGACGATATCGACCTTGCCGCTCTTCAGCCCCGCGACCGTCTCGCGCGTTTCCTGCGGCGTGCAAAAGCGGCTGAGCTTGCCGATATCGAAGGGAAACTCCACCATCCGCTCGCTGAAGCTGTTGAAGTGTTGCTCGCAGAGAATGGTTGTCGGCACCAGCACCGCGACCTGATAGCCGTTATCGACCGCTTTGAAAGCCGCCCGCATGGCGACTTCGGTCTTACCGAAACCCACGTCGCCGCAAAGCAGCCGGTCCATCGGCCGCGGCTTTTGCATGTCCGACTTGATGGCGCGGATCGAGGAAAGCTGATCGACGGTTTCACGGTACGGGAACGAAGCGTCGAACTCGCGTTGCCATTCGCTATCGACGGTGAACGAAATGCCCGGGCGGCTGCTGCGCATGGCTTGCACTTCGAGCATTTCGACGGCCAGATCGCGGACGGCCTCTTCGGCGGCTTCTTTCTGTTTGTGCCAGCTTTTACCGCCGATCTTGGCGAGCGTCGGGCGGGTCTTACTGCCACCGATGTACTTCTGCACGAGATCGATTTTGATCGCGGGAACATAGATCCGCGTGCCGCCGTCGAACTCGATTTCGAGATGCTCTTCGGCCTGCCCATTCTTGCTGATCTGCTTCAGCCCGCGATAGCGGCCGATGCCATGCGCCAGATGCACCACCAGGTCGCCATCCCGCAGGTCGAGAAAGCTATCGATGGCTTTGCCGAGATGCCGCCGCGGAATCCGCCGCAACTCGCCGCGATGAAACAGTTCGCCGCCGGTAATGATCAGCGTTTGATCACGGGGGAGACGAAAGCCTTCCCGCAGGCTGCCGATGACGAAGTGCAGCCGGCCCGTCGCCATCAGCTTCGTATCGCGCAATAACTCACGGAGGCGTTCGGTTTCGGCATCGGTGGCGACGATCAGATAGACATGGTTATCGACGGCAACCTGATCGAGCTCATCACGCACGCGTTGCAAGTCACCGCTGAAGCGCTCGACCGATTCGATGGGCAGATGACAGTTCGCGCCGTAAGTGCCGGGCGAAAGATGCGCGGCGGTCGCGACTCCCAACCGGCTGCAACTGGCAAGCACACTGGCGACCGAATGATAGATATTAGTATTCTCTGCCCGCTGCAGAATATTCTTCCCTTCGTCGCTCAGTTGCTGCGGCTCGATGAGCAGCGCCCAAGCGTTCGCGGGGAAGTAATCGGCCAGGTGCGAGGTCGGGGGTTGATCCTTGGGAAGGACCGTGACTTCGATCTGCTCCAGCACTTCGAGACTGCGCTGCGTGGCGACATCAAAGGAACGGAGCGATTCGATCTCCTCGTCAAACAGTTCCAACCGCACCGGTTCGAGCCAATCGGGGGCGAAGATATCGAGAATGCCGCCGCGGTGCGAAAACTCGCCCGGCAGTTCAACAGCACTCGTCGCATGAAACCCACTGTCGATGAACCACCGCAGCAAGGCCTCGATATCGAGCCGCTCGCCGCGGCTGATCGTCCGCGTTGAAGTGCGCAATTGCTCCGCGCTCGGCACTGGCTGCATCAGCGAGTTGATGCTAGCCACGAGCAGTGGCGGCTGTGCGGCAGAGCCATGCAGAGCTAACTGCTTCAAGATGCGAATCCGCTGGCCATACGCTTCATCGCGCAGCCCGCGCTCTTCAGAAGCAGGATCCCAGGCCGGGAACAACTCCGCCTGGACGACGCCGAACAGCGGCAGATCGGCGACCAGATCATCGGCTTCGCGATCGTGCGCGGCGGCAATCAGCAGCGGCCGCTTGCCAGAGAGCGTGAGAGCGGCCGCCAGCAGCGCGCAGCTCGAGCCCCAGACTCCATCGAACGTCGCGGGTTGGCACCTGGCCAAGGCCGCCGTCGCTTCGGCAAAGCCCTCATAACGCAAAAGCGAATCGGGCAGCTGCCGAAGGTTCTCGACCGCTGTAACTGTCACGGACAATGTTGCCGACATGCCTGGAGTATTCTAGCGCAGGGCGCCATTCCGGCCAATAGTAGGATAGGCACCCTTGCCCGACTGCCGCTCGCCTACCCGACATACCCAAGTGTGGCGAACACACGCCTTCCTCAGCCGTGATAACATGTTCGCGCGCGATTTCAATCGCCCTGGCCGAGCCCTCGTCTCGCCGCAACTCGTTCGCCGCCATGATCTTATCGAATTATGGATTATCACATGATACCGACTTATATATAACATCGTCAAGAAAATGATAACAACTCATTCGGGCGGGACTCCAACGGGCGAACGGTTATCGTCCCACCTGAAGGAGTCATTATCGTGCGTTCTAGCTATGCACTTGACGCCACCGCGTCTACAGGTTGTGGTGGCCGCGAAGTCGTCACGTTATGCAAAATCACCGCGATTTGAAGCGGTTCTTGCCT
>JAYTUF010000241.1:0-9150 GCA_043744755.1 Anatilimnocola sp. | reverse complement strand
GCGAAGACGACGAGACCGCTGGTGTTGGCATCCAGGCGGTGCGCGGGGCGGGGCACTTGCGGGGCATAGACCGTGTGCAAGATCGATTGCAGCGTGTTGCGGTTGAATCGGCCGCTGGGATGCAGCGGCAGCGGGGCCGGTTTGTTGACGACCAGCAGGGCTTCGTCTTCGTAGACAATCTCAATCGCGGGGTTCACATCCGGCTCTTGCGTGCCCGGCAGCAAATGCAGATAGCGCTCACCCGCGCGCACGATCTGATCCGCTGTCACCGGCACTTCCAGCCGATTGAGCATCCTGCCGGCTGCAATCACGGCGGCCCATTCCTCGCGCGGCACATGCTTCAGAATCTTGCACAGAAAATCGAGCAACGTCAGGCCGTCACAAGTCGCGGGGACGATCAGCGGGCGCTGATTGTCGTAAGGCTGACTGCCGGGCAGAGGCGTCGTCGCCTGTCGCAGTTGCGCTTGTCGTTTTTCTAAAGTGCGGGCCTGTTGTTCGTCATCGGTCGCAAAGCAATAGGGGCACGAGATCGCTTTCTTGAAGCGAGCATCAAGCAGATCGTCGGCCGTCAGTGGCGTGAGGCAGGCGTAACATTGATCGCTGCCCGTCTCGCTCAAGCTCGGATCGAGGCCGACGCGTTGATCAAAGACAAAGCACTCTCCCTGATAATGCGCGCCGCCGACGTCTTCAAAATATTTGAGTATCCCGCCCTCAAGCTGATAAACCTGCTCAAAACCCTCGCGCTGCATGTACGGCCCGGCCTTCTCACAGCGAATGCCGCCGGTGCAGAACATGACGATGGGCCGCTGCTTCATTTCGTCCGGCAGCTTCGCCACCGCGGCGGGAAATTCGCGAAAGTGACCGATGCCCACGTTGACAGCATTCTGGAACGTGCCCAGCTTTACTTCGTAGTCGTTCCGCGTATCGAGCAGCGTGATCGGCCGCCCTTCGTCGAGCCATTGCTTCAATTCGCGAGGCGAAAGCTTCGGCGTGGGCGAGCGCGCAGGATCGATCCCCTCGACGCCAAACGCGATGATCTCCCGCTTGATCCGCACCAGCATCCGCGTGAAAGGCTGCCGATCGCTCTCACTGATCTTCACCGGCAACTCCGCCAGGCCAGGGATGCCCCGCAGTTCCGTGAGCAGCAACTCCACATTCGCCCGCTCGCCGGCCACGAACAGATTGACCCCTTCCGTGCTCAGCAGGATCGTCCCCTTCAATTCCCAAGCCTTGCACTTCCGCAGCAACTCCTCGCGCAGCGGTTTCAAATCGGCCAGCGGCGCGAACTTGTAGGCAGCGATGTTGATGATGGACGTCTTGCACCTCAATCTACTTTCTACTCTCCATCGCGGCCTGAAGTCGTTGACACAGCGCAGCAATCGCACCCCGCCGCGCCAGTTGATTCTGCCATTCTGAGGGAATGCCCGCGACCCCAAATCGGAGTCCGAGCAATCCGCCGGTCACCGCGGCAGTGGTATCGGTATCCGCCCCGAGATTGACCGCCGCGAGGACACCCTCGGCATATGACGTCGCCCGCAGCGCGCACCACAAACTGGCTTCCAAGCAATGGATCACGTAGCCACTGCTATTAATCTCAGCTTCCGTAAGTTGCGCCAAGTCGTCCGAAAGTATGCGGGAAAAATGCGTCCTTTCTTCCGGAAACGATGTTGACAATTGTTGGCTGGCCCAAGCTCGCGCAATCGCAACCGCGGTCTCGAGCGATTCACCACGGACTAGGGATGCCGCAATCTCCACGTAAATCGCACAAGCAATCTGACAGCGAGGATGGCCATGTGTCAGCCGACCAGCTTCACAGGATCGCTCCCACCGAATGGACTGGGGAACATTCGCTAGATAAATCGCGAGGGGCAGAATCCGCATTAGCGAACCGTTGCCGCAAGAGAATTCATTCGCGGGTCCAGCCGCGAGGGGATCACCTCCTCGCTGCAACCGGAAAATGGCTTCGGTCGTCGTGTTGCCAATATCGAACACGTCGTCATGTGCAGTCCACTTGGCGTCATTCGCCCACGCAATGAAACGCTGGGCCTGGTCAGCGTAATCAATTCCCTTTTCAACCAGACTCTCGGCCAGGCAGAGGGCCAGCGAAGTATCGTCGGACCAGGTTCCCGCGGGCTGGTTATGGGTGCCGTGCGATCTCATTCCCGTGACGGGCGCGCGTTGCAATGTTTCGCGAGGATAGAATTCAACGGGAACGCCCAGAGCATCGCCCACCGCCAGGCCGATGATTCCTGCCTCGGCAACTTCAGTTCGATTCAACATCGGTGGGAACTCCTGACGGGGCCGTTCGCTGTTCCGGAACGGCCTCACCTGCCATTGTCGCATGATTCAACAGCATCGGTGAGTCGGTGCGGCCAGGCCAGTCACGCCCGCGGAGAAAAGCCGCGCGTCTTGTTCGATTGGCCCCGTCGTCAGGAAAATCGAGCGCTGACCCTATAGTCCCTGCTTCGCGTCGTAAGTGACTTTCGTTCGACGTCTACGTGCGTCGAAAGTGTCCATAAATTCCCGGCACCTACGAACGCGAATCGTTGCGAAACAAGGGAAATACGCGAACTTTCGTCCATGAAGATGGGTGATTGATGGACACCCCCTGAAATGGCGCGTGCGGGACTTACGTCAATTTGCAAACGGACAACAAACCCTGCTCGATTGTCAGGCTGGCGATTTACCCGGCGCGAGCCACTGCAAGATCGCGGTCGAAATGCCGCACAGGGCCATGCCCCAGGCAACATCGGCGAGGGTCAGGGCGAGCGACCATTTCTCCAAGATCGCGCGATTTGTGAAATCGTACACGCCGTACAGCACCAAGCCATACAAGGCACCCCAAAGCAAACCTTGCCAGCCGGAATTCTCCGCGAGCAACTGGGGACGGACAAACAGAACGATGCCGGCCGGGATCAATAAATAGACAATGGCCGCCGCAACCAACCGGGGCGCGAGCGCGGCGCCGCTGCGGCGCGCTAGTTCCCCGATCTGCTGGTTCAGCCTGGCGCGATTGACGGCGCAGCGCCGCCACGGGGAATTGATCGATAACGACGGACTCTCCTGCTGCGGCGCCTATTGGGGCAATGGCTTTCATGAGGACGGCGTGAACAGTGCGCTGGCGGTCTGCCAGGTGCTGAATGGCGTGACATCGCCGGCGTGCGTGGGGTCGTTATGAGTGCAAATTCCGCGCACGCGATTTACGAAGGGTGGGTACTTCATCGGCGGACGGCGCCGACGAGCCACGAGTTTAAATATCGCATCCAATTTGCTTTCTTAGACCTCGATGAACTGTCGCAAGCCTTTAGCGGTCGTTGGCTCTGGTCGTGCGAATGGCCGAGCGTCGCCTGGTTTCGGCGCGCCGATCATCTGGGCGATCCACACATCTCCTTGCCGACGGCGGTGCGACAACTGGTCAACTCTGTAGGCCTCGTCGCTGACGGCCCGATCCGGTTGCTCACCCAGTTGCGTTACTGGGGATTTGTGATGAACCCTGTCTCATTTTACTACTGTTACGATGCCGCCGGAGAACAGCTGCAAGCAGTCGTGGCCGAAGTGCATAACACGCCTTGGGGTGAAGAGCATAGTTATGTGTTGCCGGTGGAATCGATGGATAAGGAGCTGTGGCTCGACAAGCAATTCCATGTTTCACCGTTCATGCCGCTTGACCTCCGCTATCGTTGGCAGCTTTCGCTGCCGGGCGATTCGCTCCACCTGGGCATTGAAAATTATCAAGGCAGCGAGCAGTTCTTCACAGCCAGTCTCCAGTTGCAGCGGCGACCGTGGACTACGCGTCAATTGCATCTCGCCCTCTGGCGCAATCCCTTTCCCACACTGCGTATTTTTGTTGCGATTTATTGGCAAGCGCTGCGGCTGTGGTGGAAGGGAACTCAATATTTTCCGCACCCCGGCGCTGAGCAGTCCAGCAAACAGCGCACCACACCCACCCAGGAGAAGTTGGCATGCCACGAACGTGGTTGAATCAGGTTTGGAAAGATGCCGTGCTGCGGCGGTTGAGTGGGCTGACGGCAGGTGGCGTAATGCTGCTCAGCGGCGGCCAGAGTTACGCTTGCGGCGATCCGGCCAGTCCCTTGCAGGCCACACTGACCGTGCATGACGACCGTTTCTTTCGCCGGATCGCCCTGGGTGGTGGCTTGGGCGCTGCGGAATCGCTGCTCGACGCCGAATGGAGCTGCGATGACTTGACGGCGTTGATTCGCATCTTCATTCGCAACGCCGGCGTCTCCACCGGCCTGGATCAGGGCTGGGCGGCGCTGTTGCAATGGAAGGAACGGGCGAACCAGTGGTGGCAGCGGAATAGCGTCGCAGGCGCCCGCCAGAACATTCACCAGCATTACGACCTGGGCAACAGTTTTTTCAAACTGTTTCTCGACGATACGTTGAGTTATTCCTGTGGACTGTTTCAAGACCCCCGGGCTTCGCTGCGCGAAGCTTCGCTCGCCAAGATTCGCCAGGCCTGCCGCAAGCTGGAACTTTCGCCCACTGACCATCTGCTCGAAATCGGCACAGGCTGGGGCGCGCTCGCAATCCACGCCGCTAAACAAGCCAACTGCCGAGTGACCAGCACCACCATCTCGGCCGAGCAGTATTCATTCGCGCGGCAGCGTGTTCGCGACGCCGGATTATCCCAGCAGGTGAGCATCGAACAGCTTGACTACCGCGAGTTGCAAGGCAAATACGACAAGCTGGTGTCCATCGAAATGATCGAAGCAGTCGGCCGCCAGTTTCTGGATACTTACTTTCGGCAGTGCTCGGCGGTGCTGCGGAGTGACGGCCTGATGTTGCTGCAGGCTATTGTGATTCGCGACCAACTGTTTGAGCGGCACTCGCAGAGCGTGGATTTCATCGGCAAGTATATCTTCCCCGGCGGTTTTCTCCCTTCGGTGGCCGCGATCAGCGACTGCGTCGCGCGGTGTACCGATTTTCGCATCTGCCACTTGGAAGACATGACGCCGCATTACGTCTCCACGCTGGAGGCCTGGCGGGCGCGATTCTGGCAGAACATCGGCGAGATTCGCGGCCTGGGATTTGACGAGCGCTTCATCCGTATGTGGGACTATTACTTTCAATATTGCGCCGCCGCGTTTGCCGAGCGGCAAGTCAACGTCGTGCAGATCGTGCTGGCCAAACCGGACTACCTGGGCGTCTCTGTGCCAGGACCAACCCTGAAATTCTCTGGCACTCACCGCGAACTGCAGCGCGAATCGGCAGTGCAGGCCTATTGACCGATTGCTGGCTGTCGAACATTACGGACCGGCAGCAGTGCGCGGGGTCCAGGCGTCGGCGGCTGGGTGGCAATAGCAATTGATTGCCTCATTACGGGTGCCACGGGGCCGCCAGCGCTCAACCGCGCATTCCCAGCCCCGTCAGTGTTCCCGTGCTGCTGCCAAATTTATCGGCTTCGATGCCCATCTGCTGAAGCATGCTGACGAACAAGTTGCAGAGAGGCGGGTTCTTGTTTTCATCGAACGCCAGATGCTGGCCGTGCTGGAACTTGCCGCCGGCGAGCAGGACGGGCATGTTCTTGACGCTGTGCTTGCTGGCGTCGGCCAGGTTGCTGCTGAAGAAGATCGTCGTGCGATCGAGCAGGTTTTCGCCGTCTTCCTTTGTATCGCGCAGTTGCTGCAGAAAGACCCGCAGCGTATTCATCTTTTCCGTTTCCAGAACTTTCAATTGAGCGATCTTGAGCGGATCCTTGCCATGATGCGAAAGATCGTGATGCCCCTGGCTCACGCCTTGAATCGGCGGCACGCTGCTGGTGCCCAGCAGTTGGAGCGTGACCAACCGGGAGGAATCGGTCTGCAAAGCGAGGTGGATCAAGTCGAACCAGAGCCGCGTCTTGCCGACGAGATCAGCACTGTTGCGCACGTCAACCGGTTGCTTCGCGTCCACCTTGGGCTTGGGCTTTTTGGACCAGGCGTCGGCCTGGGCCAGTCGCTGCTCGAGTTCGCGGACGCTCGTGAAATATTCGTCGAGCTTCTCGCGGTCCCCGGCGCCTAGGTTGCCTGCCAATTTCTTAGCCTGTCCGCGCACGGCGTCCAGCACGCTCTGGCCATCGGCGAGGCGGCGCGCCTGGGCCTGCACTTCATCCGGGCGACCTTCGAGAAAAAGTCTGGCGAACACCCCTGAAGGCCAGCTTTCCGTCGGCACTGGCGCGCCGCTTTTGGTCCAGGCCAAGCCGGAGCCTTCGCAAGAAAGAGGAAGCGTTGGGAAGCGCGTTTGTCCATACAGATGCTCGGCGGCAAACTGATCCAGCGAAATACTGTTTTTGAAGCCCGCCCGCCGTTCGGGATGCGGCGCGGAAGTCAGATAGCTTTGATTGGAATCGTGACTAGGGCCAATATCCGGATGCGACAGCCCGGAGATCACCGTGAACTCGTCACGAAAGTCCTTCAAAACTTCCAGATAGGGCGACAACTCATAATCCCGCCCCGACTTCTCGGGGAAGAAATAAGCCGGATGCATGCCCAGGGGAGTATTGATGCAAACCATGCGGCGGGGAACGCTGTTTCGTTCCGCAGCCCGCGTCCGTTGGGGCGCGAGCGCATCGAAGAGCGGCAGTGCCATGGCAACGCCAGCAGCGCGGAGGAGAGTGCGGCGGTTAAGTTTCATGAATAGATCCCGTTTAGCAAATTTTGGAAGTCCGGCGAACGGATGTGTTCGGCATTAGGTGTGTTGGCTTTCATTAGACTTCCGACAGGAGCTTGGTCAGCGCTCTTTCAACCACGTCTTGCCGTGTCATTGGGCCATGAGCCTGGATGTAGTCATCGATTTCCTTCGAATGACGCGCCACGACACTGGTGAGGCTATTCACCCATTGCTTCCATTCTTCCCGGACGGCGGGCATTTCGGCCGAGAGTTGTGGGCGCAATTGTTCGCTGGTGGACCGCAATTGGGCCAGGCGTTCCGGCGAGATGCTGGGCTTGGTATTCATTATTCGTCCTCGGCGAGATAAGCGGTATACACATAAATGAAGTCTCTACCATCATCGTCGATGTCACGCTCGTAGACCACGAAAATGACGTCGCCTTTGAGCGTCCGGCCAAAGATGGCGGGCCGGCCCGTTGAACGGCTCGTAGTTTCGGTTTCGATGTTGTCGAACGCGGACTCCACGTCTTCGGGAGTGAGGCCGTGCTCGGCAATATGTTCGACGTTGCCTCCGGGGAACTCGTCCCACAAAAACAGTCTGCCCATCGATGTTACTTTATTTTAATAGCGGTCATTTATTCTGAAAAATCTCACTCTGCACAATCTCATGCACCAGCGAGCGCAGCCCGTAATCTTTGGCGGCCACCTTGCTGACAATCGCCTCCACCGCTGTCCGATCGGCAGGCTGCGGCGCGCGGCCGGTGGAATAGGTAATCAGTTTCGCAGCGAGAGCCCGCGCGAGCTGCGGTTTTTCTTTCAGCAGCAATTGCTTGAACTGGTCCACATTTTCAAACCGCTCGCCGCTGGGCAACACATCGGACGGATCGACCGATTTTCCCTTGTGATACGACATTCGCCGGCCATCGACCATCACGACGCCGCCATTGCCGGTGACGCGATACCAGTCCCGCCAGCCGCCAATGCAATCGAAACTCTCGAGCGCGAAACCAGGCGGGTCGATCTGCCGATGGCAACTGCCGCACGATTCGACCGAACGGTGCTTGGCTAACTGTTCGCGAATCGTGGTCGCGCCGCGAATGTCGGGGTCGATGGCCGAAACATTGTCCGGCGGCGGCGGGGGAGGCGTTCCCAAAATACGATCGAGCACCCAGGCTCCGCGTAGCACGGGCGAGGTCGTCGTGCCGTTCGCGGTCACTTTCAGCACGCTGGCCATGGTGAGCACGCCGCCCCGATGGCTGTCCGGCGGCAGCGTCGTCTTGTGAAACTCCCAGCCGACGATGTCGGGAATGCCATAGTGCTTCGCCAGGCGGCCGTTGAGCATGGTGAAGTCGGAGGCCACGAAATTCGTCAGGCTCAGGTCGTCTTTCAAGACCTCGGCAAAGAACAACTCGGTCTCGCGGATCATCGACACCTTGAGCAGGTGATCGAATTCAGGATACATGATATGGCTCGGCTCGGTCGCGTCGATCTCGCGCAGGGCCAGCCACTGGCCGACGAAGTTCTCGGTGAAAGCCGCTGCTTTGGGACTGGCCAGCAAGCGCTCAACCTGTTGGCGGAGCACGGCGGGCTGGCTCAACTTCTGCTGTTCGGCGAGCGCGAACAACTCTTCGTCCGGCATGGTGCTCCACAGAAAATAGGAGAGCCGGCTGGCGAGCGCAAAGTCGTCGAGCTTGCCTGGTCTTTCGCGGAGGAACAGGAAGTCAGGCGAGATCAGCACGCCTTTGAGGGCCGCCCGGATGGCGAGTTCAAACGTATAGCCGCCGTCCAGCTTGCCCTGCACGATGGCTAAATAGGGCGCAATGTCATCCGCAGTTACCGCCCGGCGAAAGGCGCGCCGCGTGCAGGTCTTCAAAATCCGTTCCGCATCGACCAGGGGCTGATCGGAAACCACTTCCACGCGATCGCGATCATTGTGAATGCCGAACGTCTTTTGGCCCATCTCGCCGAAGATTCGGCGATGACTTTCCGGCGGCCAGACTTCGTTCAGCGGGCCCTCGATTTCGAGATACTGAACCGCCAGACCTGGTCCTTCCCATTTTTCAGCACCAGTCAGTTTCACGGTATTTGCCCCAGCCAGGCCGTAGGGGAGCATCGTGATGGTGGTCCGCGGTTCCATGTACCGCGTGAACTCGAACACGGTCGGCTTCTCGGGCGGGGCGTCGAAGTAGCTGATCAGTCCGCTGGTGCCCGTCAGGCGCGTGCCGCTGACGGTGACCCGAAACGTGACCGGCTTGTCTCCGCTTTGAATGGCCGATGCGGAAATGCGGAAGCGATAGTTCCCGGCATCCTGCGGATAAAATGTCGTGGCTCCGACGTTGTGCCACTCGGACGAGCAAAAGCAAACCACTTCGCCCTCTGGCAGAAAGCGATACACATCCTCGGTCGTGTTGCGAACCGGGTGGCCGTCTTTGAGACTGTACTTCTTACTCGCGAACGTCGGCGGCTTGGGGCGATTGGCGATGGCCATGTTCAAGGCCGCATCGGCCGCTTCGAGATATTTTTCCATCAGGAACGACGAGG
>JAYTUF010000240.1:0-2368 GCA_043744755.1 Anatilimnocola sp. | reverse complement strand
GGGAGTCTTTGGCGACAATCGACTTTCTACGATCGAAAGCTAATGCTCGCCAAAGACTCCCGACCCCTGACCTTTGGCAAACTACATCTTCGGAGGCGGCATCAGGACCGTGCCTGGCGGCAGCGTCCGATACGGGCCGTGATATTCTTCGATTAAATGCACGCCAAAGCCGCGTTTCAGTTCATACTCGGCCCGCGCTGCCCAGGGTGTGCCGGGATGGTCGGCAATCACCGCGTTGAACATTTTTGTCGCCCGTTCAATGTACGGTTCGACGATCTTGCCCGTGATGTATTCCTTGCGCGTGGCAATATCCCAGCCGGTGTGCGTCAGATTCGGCGGCTTGGTCTTGGGCACGGTTTTCGGATTCTTCGCGAATTGAATCAAGTACGCGCGATACTCAAACATGCGGGCCTGATAGGCGATGACCTGGGCATAGATCAAATCGTAGTTGGCTTGCCACCGGGGCGCTGCTTCGTGCCGGCGATGCTGTTCGAGCCGTTTCATTTCCATCTCGACGCGGGACAGGTAAGTGCCGTAAATGGTCGCTTTGATGCATTCAATCTCGATCTGCTTGAACAAGTTCGGCAGATCGGGCGAGAACTCAACCCGCATTTCGATAATCTTCGAGATTTCCGGATTGTACGGATTTAGGTCGTAGATGACTTTCGTCAGTGACGTGCGCAGTTCCGATTTTTCGATGTCGCTGCCGACTTCCAGCCGAGAGCGAATATCAGGCAGGTACATGCGCATCGCTTCCAGTTCGTACTTGCGCTTCTCGCCGCGCACGAGGTTGCTCTCCAAGCTGGGAAGCATAAAGAAAATCCCGCCCGTCTGGTGCCCCATGCGTGTATGCTCGTAAGGGCCGAAGCCGCTAGGATGAGCATCGTAGCGCCGGTGGAAGCCGTCCGTCTGCAACTGCTCGACAAAAGCGGTTTCCGGTCCACGATCGATGCGAATCCAGTGATGATGACCCGTTTGCGGATGAATCCAGCGGATGTGGGCATAGGGGTAACCAAACACAGCTTCGCGGCCGATCACGAAAATCTTGCAAGCGGCGGCCTTCGCTTCGGCAACGGCCCGTTCCAGGTTGCTTTGATTATCAGACTGTTCGCCACTTTCGTCGCTGCACAGGATCAAGCACATTTGCCGGCCCTGCCGCTGGGCATACGACCGATGGGTGGCGATGGCTTGGGTGACGGCGGAGCACGTCATTTCCTTGCCCGAAGGATCATTGGGAATCTCATCGATGCAGGCTTTCACTTCGTACCAGTCCGAAGTCGGCGTACGGGTGTGCTGAATGTATCCCTCGCCAAAGCTGGTGACCGCAGTCTCCAGGGCACCGCGATTGTGTTTGCTGACTAGGCCGAGTTGCTTGTAAACGTGTTCAATGCGGTCGCGGATTTCGCGTTGATCGTCCTTCATGCTTTCGGATTGATCGAAGGCCCACACAACCAGCACAGGCCCCTTATCCAGCATCCACAGAATCTCTTGCGTAATGCGGTCTAGCGCTTCGTGGACATTATCAACCACGGCCCGCGCTTCGCCAACCTGGCCATCCGGAGCTTCGACAATCAATTTGCTGCTGGATGGGGTATCGATGAACAGCCCTTCGATCGTCACATCGCCGGCCTTGACCATTTCTTCGAGCAGCGCCTTATCCACCGGCAGCACTTCCTGCTGACCGGCGACCGGCCCCGAGGCACCGACCGCTTCGCCCACCGCCAGCGAAGAACTGAACGTGGTGTTGGTGCGTTCGGTCACTTCCGTCAATTGGTTTTCAAGTTCGATCTTGATCTCTTCCTTTAGCTCGTGCTCTTCGACCATTGAGGCTAGTACCTCGTGGAGTTTGGTGATGATCACTGGATCGACTGCGAAATAGGACAAGATCAGCAAGGCCACCAGGTGAAACACCATGGAGACCATCGCGGCCGAAGTGTTTCGCACTACCTTCTGCATCGTGAACGGAGCGGGCTCAAACTCCGGATCGATCTCCTTCAAGGGAACAACAGGCGCCGCGGATTTCTTGGCGGGCGCTTGGCTTGGTAAAGTTTTCGCCGGTGGAACTTTGACTGGCGGCGCAGCCTGCATGGCAGGCATCGCGATGGGCACGATGGCAGCCGCCGGTTTGACAACTAGGGGCGGAGCAACCACTGCGGTCGGAATTGCGGCAGGCGTGGGCGGCAAGACAGACGTTGGCATTACGATTGCCGCAGACTGAGCCGGAGCAATTTCTTCGAACTGGTCGATCTCCTCGAACTCTTCGAAATCCTGGATTTCTTCGGGCGGCCCGAGAGGTTTGGCCCCGGCCTGCGACGGGAGTCCGGGCGTGAAGGGCGGGAAATGCGCCGATTCGTGGGTGCTATCGGAG
>JAYTUF010000239.1:0-2382 GCA_043744755.1 Anatilimnocola sp. | reverse complement strand
GTGATTTGTCTGTCGGGCGGCGTCGTGCAAAGCGTCTATGCCTCCGATCCCAATGTTGAGGTGCGAGTCGTCGATTGGGATGCGGATCTCGAAGACAGTGATTTGCCAGGCGTCGTCGTTGTCAAGTTTCGTGGGCGAAGCGCCGCTGCCTATGTGAGCCAAATTGAGTGTGAGCCTCTCGCGAACCTCGCCGGCAGCGACATTGAGCAAGCCATTGAAGCGGCGGAGGGCTTGCCGTGCTGACTAGCCGGGAACTGGCCACCGTGCTGGCGGCGCTGCGGTACTGGCAGCGAGACCTCGAATCCGCGGACGAGATCTTCGACGGCGGGGAGCACTTTGCTGACCAACTGCCGCTGACCGCCGCCGAGATTGATGAACTGTGCGAGCGGCTGAACCACACCGCTTAGTTGCCGTTTTAGTGCCAGGCACACGGCCGTACCGCGTCCCTATTCTCACGCGAACTTCTTACTTCCCTCTTTTCGGAGAACTAAATGACTGCATTACTTGATCTTCCCGAGACCGCGAATCGAAACTCGTCTGCCAATCGCTTGCGAACCACAATGGCTGCGGTGCGGGTCATGTTTACGTGGTTGGGCGCGCGTAAGACGCTGACCCAGGAGCAGAAATCCCAAGCGGCCGATACGTTTGGCGCGGAGCGGGCTTACTTGTCCGCCGGTAAGAAGCTGCTCGATACGTCGCACCCGGCATTTAAGGCCGTGACGGCGGTGCGGCATCGCGTGATCGCCTTTTGGAAAGGAATCTCACTGCCGTACCCGGAAAGCGGCATCCGGCTGATTCGCCAGGATGACATTAGCGCGTTCACGGTGCACCTGACCTCGCTCAAAGTTGAACTGGACGAAGCCGTGATCCTGCTCGACGAACGCTACGATGAATTAAAGTCTGCTGCGCGCCGCCGGCTTGGATCGCTTTTCAACGCGGGCGATTATCCAGCAACGCTCCGCGGCTGGTTCGATGTCTCGTATGACTTTCCGAGCGTGGAGCCGCCCGAGTATCTGCGGCAACTTAGTCCGCAGCTCTATCAGCAGGAAGCCTCCCGGGTAGCGGCCCGCTTCGATGAGGCCGTGCAACTGGCCGAGCAGGCGTTCACCGAAGAGCTATCGAAACTGGTTTCGCACCTCACCGAGCGGCTCAGCGGCACGGACGACGGCAAGCCCAAAGTCTTTCGCGATTCCGTCGTTGAGAACCTGCGCGAGTTCTTTGATCGCTTTCGCCATTTGAACATCCATTCGGATGAGCAGCTTGACGACCTGGTGGTTCAAGCTCAGCGGGTGATTCGCGGGGTCGAGCCCCAGCAATTGCGTGACAACCAGGCGGTAAGGCAACAGGTGGTGTTGCAACTTTCCGGCGTTCAGTCGGTGCTGGACGGGCTGCTCGTCGATCGTCCCCGCCGGAACATCCTGCGCCGGGGAAAGTGAGGGCTGACTACTTAAATGCAGCTTCTCATCGAACGTAGCGGCCAGGTCCGTTGCCTGTATGGCGAGGCAATCGACTTGTCGCTGCTTGGCTCGTTGACGATTCGACGGGGTTCGCACGTCGAACCGGATCAGCAAGGACGCTGGGTCTGCGATTTATCCCCAGTTGCGGGGCCCACTCTTGGCCCATTTGATTCCCGCAGCGCGGCACTCGCCGCCGAGGTGGCCTGGCTCGCGCAGCACTGGCTCACGCCAGGCTGCTGATCCTACTGCCTCTCTAAATTCGTTTTCTTTCGTTGCATTTCTTTTGGCTCATTCTGCGCGCATGTGCAGGCCGGGCCATTTTTGTTGTTCGACCCCGTTAAGGAGATTTTCACATGACCCAAGGTGAGTTGAACCAAGCCGTCGCCGATGCCACGGGTGAGTCCGTGAGCACGATTCGCCGCCGCGGCTTCAGTGTCGTTACGCCGCTCAAGGTGTTTCAACCCGATGACGCCGATGATCTCAGGCTGCCCAACATTGTCGATTGGGACGCTTTGGAACGGGAACAGCGACGCTTCGCTGCGTAGCGGTGAGTGAGCAGTTTCTCATGGGCGGTGGCAATTGCCGCCGCCCATTTTCTGGACCGTGTCATAACCATCGGAAAGGCCCAATGACAAAGCTATTTGTTTCACGAACCGTTGGCCCAACCCTGGGATGGGGTGATCAAATCACCGATGACTTGGAGCTGTGCGTGCTGACTGTAACCTCAGAGCTGATCGAGTCTCTGCAGCGTATGGAACGCCAGACGCTGGCACTCCAAGATCAGAACCCTGACCTTGCTGAAGTTGCCTTTTGTTTCATCGCCCAATGGGTACGCCTTGAAAAGGCGTTGGTGATCTTATGGGTGTGAGTCCCATCCGGTCGGGTCGTGACGGCCGGTGAGCAATCAGGCAGGGAAGGGAGGTAA
>JAYTUF010000238.1:0-9230 GCA_043744755.1 Anatilimnocola sp. | reverse complement strand
GTACTTAAATCAACTTGCAACTCGACAGTGCCATTCGGGTCAGGCTTCATTAAGCGTCTAATGAAGCCTGACCCCTTATCTGCCCGTCGGGCAACGTCTACTCGCCATCGTCAACTCTCTCGCCGCGAACTCCAATCCTTAAGAGGTTCGGCGTGTATTGGCTCGCCGGCCTTGCTACACGGCACCACGCTGACGACCTCGACTGTTCGGCACTGGAACGACGCATCCGCCCCGAAAGCCGAGTCGAACAGGACAGCCCACTTCACTCGTTCCAGTTGCCGGTCCTGCAGGTCAGAGAAGTCGATCCCCGAGAGGGCGTTCTGGTGGTTGAACCCATCCAGCCGCAGCTCCACGACCTCACAGAACCGCAGATGCACCAGCACATGGTGTCGGAGGACAAAGTATCCGTCCGGGCCGACATCGGTCGTCATCTCGAAGGCGTGGACCAGGGCTTCGAGCGTCGGCCCGTAGCTCTCCTCGCCAGCGGCGCGGCGGTCAATCTGCAGCCACAGCACCTCGGCATCGTGGAAGGTCGGCCAGTAGCCGAAAACGGCGACGAGTTGCTCCGCACCGTCGATAGGGCCGATGTCTTCCAAGCTCCCTCCGCCGCCGAACTAGTTTTTATCTCGCCCACAGTCGAGATAAGATAAGTCGCTCAATAGGTGTCGTCAAGCGCGCAACTTGTTGCCCTGATATTGAACTTAGGAGATTCTCGCACGCGCGAATTGACAGAGCAACTCTTGCGCAGTGCTGATGCAAAAGTGGGTCGGACATTTTCGCGAACGCGTAAGGATTTTCTGGCAAGAGGTCACTGCTCAAACCAAGGGCGGTTCTCCCAGTGGTCAATTTGGCAGCACGCGCGACGGCGGCGAATCAGAGCAACTTCCGTATGCCATTGTCCGGCCAACTGCTGCCGCTGGGCGAGGTATTCACTCCTACCGGACCTGCCCTGCGAAAGGATCCCAGGCCTGCGAAAGGATCCCAGGCCGGAACTTGCAGAATTCCTGAGCTTGGAGTGGCGGGAAGTTTTTTCGGAAAAATCTGCGCCGGCGGACCAGACGTGTCCACCTCTGGGCGTCTAATCTTGTTACGACTTGCTCATTGACAATTCGGTAGCTGGTGATTGACTGGTTGCTGACGGCGAACCAGGAAAAGTGTTATCGCGCCGGCGCTCGCATCCCAACCCGAAGCGTTAGCGCAGCGCATTCCTGGACGGCGGATTTGGCCAGCCACCCCCTGCATTAACTATTATCAATGTGTCGAATAACTAGTTATCGATTTACGTAATGACAATGCATAAGTCGTGTAGTGTTATCGAGTTCCAGCGACGTTCTGGCATGTTCAAATCGCGCTGATAATCGTTATCAGGCTATTGCATGGCTGGCGTGACGGGGGCCATCGTTCAGGTTGATCGAGGGATGAACTGCGACTGCAAGTGAGTCAATTGCCGCGCGATCATCTGGTCGAAAGCATTCAGGAGTTGATCGAAGCCAGGAGTGTGCGGTTCCAGAATTCGCAAGGCCGCGACGGTGGCTTCGACGGTCGATAGACAGGCGGCACTGGGCTCGAGGCGAATGCGGAAGCGGCTGGGGGCAGTCGGAGCGAGTTGATAGCAGGGCAAACTGTGGAGGACCGGTAGATCACGGAGCAGCGTTTTGACATGGTTCCAAGTGCCATCCAGAATCACCAATTGCTCAGGACGCCGATCAGCCGGCAGGTCTTGCAGCAAGGCGACGCCGGGGCCTGGATACAACAAGACGGCTCCCGGTTTGAGAACCAGCCTGGCCGCCAGTTGCTGGTTGCGATCGACGAGCAGGCACGAGTTCTGCAACGCTCGCTGCACAATGCGGGCGGTGTTGAAGGGATGAAAATGTTCGCGGCGGTGCTGCAGGATCAGCACTTCGGTTTGATTATCAATGGTGGGAATGACGGCGCAGAAGCAATCGGGGGCGGGTCGGAAGCAACCGTAGCAGCGGTCGCGGTGTTTGGTGATGAGGGGCTGCTCGCGTGTTGAAAGGGTAGGCATTCCGCACTGTCCGTGAATTATCTTGCTCACAACAAACCAGCCACGAGAAGTGTACCATTCAGACAACCTCTCGCGGATTTCCTCGAACTGCTCGTTTAAGATGAAACATTCCCAATCAGAACCCGTAAAGATCGGCGTCGTCGGTTTGGGACGCTTTGGGCGATTGCACGCGCTGACGGCGGCGGGTTTGGCAGAATGCGAGCTGGTGGCGATCGTGGCCCGGCGGCGAGAGTCGCTCGACGCGCTGGCCAGCGAATTGCCGGGCGTGCCCGGATGGACCGATCTCGAACAGGCGGTGCGCGAATCATCGGCTGAAGCTTGGGTTGTGGCGTGTACGACGTCCGCGCATGTAAGTGTGACGCGAACCCTGCTGGCCGCGGGCAAAACGGTGCTGTTGGAAAAGCCGATCGCGGACAATCTGGCTGACGCGCGGAGCCTCGCGCCGCTGGTTCAGCCCGACTCGGCCAACCTGATGCTGGGCCATATTGTGCTTTTCAACAGCGAGTTTCAGCAACTGCGCGAAGAGGTGGCTCGGCGCGGACCGATTTCGTACCTCGACAGCGTGCGGCATCGGCCGGCGAGCATTGTCAGCAAGTTCCCAGGCGAGAATCCATTGCAGGCCGCGATGGTACATGATCTGTACATGGCCCAAGTGCTTGTCAATCGAGCCGAGCCGACTTCGTTTCACGCGCAGTATCATCGGACAACGAGCGGCGACATTGATCTGGCCGTAGCACAACTACGCTGGCCCAGCGGCCTGCTAGGCACGTTCGCGGCCTCGTATCTGACTCCCGCCGGCATGGCGCCGCGTGGCTTCGACCGCACCGAAGTTTTCGGTGACGGTTGGTGTATACGGATGAATCCGAATCCGCGACCTTTGGAATTCTGGGCCGAACAAGCCCATTGGCCGTTAGCTTTGGAGATTCGCACTGGCGAGTTTGGCCCGACGGGAATGCTAGCTGAGGAGGTGCGTTGTTTCTGCCGCGTGGTGCGTGGCCAGCAAGCGGTGCCCGTCGGTGCGACTTTTACCGACGGGCTTCAGGTTCAAGATTGGCTTGATAAGTTGGAGGCGAGCGTACCATCAGCATGATCCAGCCCCCTGAATTATGGGTGTGCAGTTGATAATCTCTACTTCTTGAGTAGAGTTGGTTGACTTTTCCCTGTCAGATAAATCATAATTGCTTGGTTGCCAGCCCGGGGCGTCACCTGCGCTAGATCGTGCGCAGTCGAAATCTTGGCGGTTGGCAGTCTTAGCGAGATTTGCAGGGATTGCGGAATTGCGCGAATCCGCGGCGTGGTTTGTGGGTTTCATCAACCTAGGTGATGGGGATCTGCTGCTTCACGTCTGCGCATTCTCTTCGCCGGCAGTCTGCTCGTCGAAATTTCAGTTCGCATTATTCGATCGGTGTTTACCGGTCTCCATTATCTCAACGTGTTTGGAATCGCTCCCATGCGCAAGAGCCTCAGTTCTCTCATCAAAAGCAGTCACGTTGCCCCGGGGTTGAAGTTCAAAAGGAAGTGCGCCGCTCCGCAGCGTCGCCGGATGTTTCTCGAGCAACTCGAACAGCGGTCGTTGCTCGCCGTGATGGTGTGGGACGGTTCGGCGAACAACTTGTGGTCGAACGCGGCGAACTGGACGAGCGATGTAACGCCGGCAGCCGGCGATGATCTGATCTTTCCCGCGGGGGCCGCCAATCTGGCCAATAGCAACGACCTCGTTGCGGGGACGCGCTTCAACACGATCATGATTCAGGGGAGCGGTTATAACGTTACCGGCAACGCGGTCGAACTGTATGGCGGTCTGACTGCCAACAATGCATCCGGCAGCAACACCCTCGGCCTGCCTTTGACGTTGATCAACGCGCAGTCGTTTGTGTCAGCAAATGCTGGAACAACGCTGACCCTGTCGGGAAGCGTAGACACGGCCAACATTGTCGGCACGACGCAGATCTTCGGCACCAGCGCTTTGACGTTAGATGGCTCGGGCACGCTCAACATCACCGGCAACATCGGCGGCGCGGGGAGCGTCAGCAAGTTGGGTGCTGGTGTCGCGATCCTGGCGGGCAACAATACGTATGAAGGGATCACCGACGTCCGTCAGGGGATCGTACGCGTGGCCAGCAACACCGGCCTCGGTTTGGCGACCACGGGCGATACTCAGGTGCAAGCCGGCGCACAACTGCAAGTGTCTGGCAATCTCACGATTGCGGAAGCGCTCGCCTTGCGCGAAGGTGGCGTCGGATTTGGAAATGGAATCGATCCATCGACCCTTGGCGCTCTGCGGAGCGTGAGCGGCAGCAGCACTTGGACCGGCGGCATTGAACTGAATGGCGGCAACAATCTCATTGGCGTCGATGCGGGCAGCACGCTGATTGTCTCGGGCGCCGTATCGTCCGTCACGAGCGCCACGAATCGCCTGATCAAGGTCGGCGGTGGCACGCTGCAACTGGCGGGCACGGCGGACAACGTCTTCCGCGGCGAAACTCGCGTGCTGCAGGGCACGCTCGAACTGAACAAAACAGCGGGCAAGAACGCCATCGGTGGCGATCTCATCATCGGCGACAATATCGGCGGCAACAATGCAGCCACCATCCGCCTGCTGGCGAACAATCAGATTCCCGAGGTGGATTATTTTGGCGTCAGTATTCCCACGATCACGCTCGGTAGTTCTGGCGTCCTTGATCTCAATGGCAGGAACGACATCCTCGGAAACCTGGTCCTGACCACCGGCACGACGTACAGCTCCGACATCATTCTCGGCGGCGGCACGTTGACGATGGGGGGCAACCTGACGGTCAACACGTTCCAAGGAAGCAGCGGCGTGACGCCGGCGGCGACGATCAGCGGCGGGACGTTGGATCTCGGCGCATTCTTTTCCGGCGGTGGCGCTGGCAGCGGATTAGGAACGTCGCGCACGTTCACGATTAACGACACCCAACTTGGCAATTTTGCTGCAGACCTAACGATCTCCGCCAATATCACGGGCGGCGCCGCTGTCGGCATCACTCGCCGTGGCGTTGGAACTCTGCGCCTGAGCGGGAACAACGCCTTCGCCGGTCCGACGATTCTCCTCGACAGCGGTGTGATGGAAATCGGCAGCGACACCGCATTCGGCACCGGCCTGGTGTCAGTCCAAAGCGGCAACACGACGTTCTTTTCCGTGGGAGGTGCCCGCACGATTCCTAACGTGATCTCGCTCGATAGCAACCTGTACGTGGCTGGTACCAACAACCTCAATTTTTCTGGCGCAACGACGCTGACCGGCGGCCGGACCATTTATGTCACTGATCCGGCCACGACCGTGACTTGGTCCGGGGTCATCGGCGAAGGGATTTTTGGTTCGCAAGCAATTGCCAAGGGAGGCTACGGCACCTTGGCCTTGACGGCCGCCAACACCTATAGCGGCGCTACGACCGTCAATGACGACGGTGGTACTTTGGTTTTGCGAGGTGCGGGAAGCATATTGAACTCCACGAACAACCTGACTATCGGCGTGAATGGCACGTTCATGATCGATAACAACAGCGGCGGCAATCTCGCGGACCGCGTCAACGATGCCACCCTAGTAAACGTATTTGGACGGTTCATCTTCCGCGGGACTTCCACAGCCAACTCGACGGAACTCCTCGGCGCGTTCAACACCAACGGAGCGGTGGCCAACATTATCCAAATGGAGAACACTTCCGGCGGAGTATTTACTTCGGCCGTGACGGTGAACTCGCTGGGTATTGGGTCTGACCGTACCGCACAGTTCATTGGGGTCGGTATCGACCTCAGCGCCACGGGATCTAACCGTTTCAGCATTCAGAACCCACCTGGCTTGACGAATGTCATCCTGGCTGGCGGAAACGTTAGAGGTGTTGCAGGGACCGAACTGGCAACACTCATTTCCAGCCCCGAAGGGCTGGCAGTGGTCGCCTTGCCGGCGTTGTTGTACGTCACGGAGTTGAACCTGGCTGGCCCGTCCAGCAATCTGAAACTGACAACTCCCGGAACCTACACGCTTACAGACTCGCGTACGATTAACTCGCTGTTGCTCGGTCCGGGCGTAACGTTGACCAGCACCAATCCGAACGTCACGCTCACGATCGCCTCCAGCACGGTTGGATTCATCGGCAGTTCCGGCAGTTCGACGATTTCCATTGCCAATTTCAATCCGCAGAACGGCTCGGTCTTCGTCGATACCGGCGTGACCGCGACCATCGCCAGCGCGATCGTTGGCGGCGGTACGCAGGTCAATAAAGGTGGCCTCGGTAAGCTGATCCTCACCGGCGATAACCAATTTGGCAGCAACCTGACCATCAACGAGGGGATCGTCAACATTCAGCGAAGCACCGCGGTCGGCGGACCGCAGGCCGGCACGTTCATCCGCAATGGAGCAACACTGGAGATTGAACAAACCACGTTCGGTCCGGTTGCTGTGGGGCCAGAAGCTTTGGAAGTTCGCGGTTCCGGCGCGGGAAGCATCACATACTCCACCGGTCAGGGCGCCGTTCACAACGTTGCGGGCAACAACACCTGGGCCGGCACCATTAACCGCCAGGGAAATGGCGCTCAAGCAGACGTCACGGGTCTGACCGGCAATCTGCCGACTTTGTATACCCCCGCCAACGTGTTCATGATCGACACGAGCTCCCAATTGACCTTTACGGGGGCTTTTGTCGATGCCGGCAGCAACCCTGAGTTGATTAAGCGCGGCGGCGGTGTCATGGAACTGGGGGGCGTCTTTGGCAACAACATCAACAATACACGCGTCCTCGACGGCACTTTGTTACTGAATAAAGAGCCGGGGGTGGTCTCGCTCAACAATAGCACCATTTTCGTGGGTTCGGACCAACTGGCTGCACCAGTCGCCACCTTGAAACTCGGTACCAGCGATCAACTGGCCGACGGCGTGGTCGTGCAAGTCAATGGCGCGGGCGTGCTCGATCTCAACGGTCAGGTGGAACTGATTGGCGCCCTCAACCTCGTGGTCGGCCCCAACGGTGGCGGCAGCGTCAACATCGGCAGCGGCGGCATTCTGACCGTGAATGGTTCGACGACGGTCTTCACTCAGGGAGCAGGCAACCCAACCGGCGCGACGATCACGGGTGGGACGTTTGCGTTGCAGCAATTTGGCATCATTGCTGGCGCTGGAACCCGCACGCTCCAGGTCAACGATGGCGCGGCCGGCGACGATTTGACGATTACCTCCGCCATCATTGACGGCACCGGCCTGCAGTCGGTGGGCATTGTTAAAACCGGTTTTGGCAACCTGGTCCTGGGCGGCACCACGGCGAATACGTTTACCGGCTTATCCACGGTCAGTGAAGGGGAGTTGGATCTCGCCAAAACAGCCGGAGTGAATGCTCTGGCGAGCACGCTGAACATCGGCGATGCCAACCCGCAATCCGGTTTTGCGAGCTCCGACATTGTCCGCCTGCGAGCCGCCGATCAGTTCCCGGATAATCTGGCCTTAATCACCGTCACCCCGACCGGGTTGCTGGACCTGGCCGGGTTCAATGAAACACTCGGCACTGCCACGGCCCAGACTGGCCTGAGTTTGCAAGCCGGGTCCACCGTTAACTTGAACGGCGGCACCTTGACTTTGAACGGCAACATTACCTCCAGCGCTAATAACGGCGCTACGCTCTGGACCCCCCTGGTGGCTCCGCGCATCCTCGGCGGTACGCTCAACCTCGGCAGCATTGCGCGGATCGTCGATCAAGGCAGCGATCAGTCGCCGCTGCCGTATGAATTGGAAATCACTTCCAACATCAGTGGCACTGGCGGCATTGCCATGACCAATTCCGGCACGCTGCTGCTGTCGGGCAACAGCACTTTCTCCGGCGACTTCATTCGAACGAATGGCAACATTGCCTTGGGCAGCGATACGGCCTTGGGAACTGGTCGCTTGCTGATCAACGGCGGACACATCATCGGTTATGGCGGCGCGCGAACGTTTGCCAACGATGCGTTGATGGTGGGGACCATTGCCCTGGGTGGCGGCAATGGGTTTGCGAGCAGCGCTGCGATTGGCGGCGGCGGCAACGATTTGAAGTTCACCGGTCTCGTCAATCTGACTGCTGGAACAACCTTCGTCACCAACCTGGCCACCATCACCGAATTTTCGGGAGGCATCGGCGAGTCGTTCTCGGGGGCGAGCCTGAACAAGTCGGGCTACGGTGAATTGGTCTTGTCGGGAGTGAGCACCTACAGCGGCGGCAGCACGGTCAATACCTCGGGCGGCCACTTTGTCATTCAGGGCGGCGGTACGGTCCTGAATAGCGGCTTTAATGTCAACGTGGGGGGCGTGCTGCAAATTGACAACAGCACGACGGCCTTGACGAACCGGATTGGCGATTCGGCTCAAATCCAGATCACCGGCGGTGCCTTGGCATTTGTCGGCAAGACGAATGCGTTCACGACGGAATCCGTCGGTCAGATTCTGGTCGGTAACAATTTCAGCTCGACTTTGCAAATGCTGTCGAACTCCCCGTCCGGTCTCAATATATTGCGGGCGACGAATCTCGCGCTGCAGGGAGGCAACCAGGGAATCACGTTGAACCTCGTCGGACGCGGTTCCGACTTAGGAAGTGCGACTGCCAACCGAATTGCGTTCAATACGGCACCAGGTTTGGCAAATGCAATCATTCCCTATGCTCTGATTACCAATTCCACGGGCCTGGAATTCACGACGATCGTTAATCCGTCGGTCGCGACAACGCCGTTTGACAATTTCGTCGCACCGCTGACCAGTGGGGCCAACTTCACCAACAACCTGGCCACAGCGACCGCGACGCAGAACGTGAAGCTAACGAGCAGCGTGGTGCTCGGGGCGGCGGCGGTCGGGAACGCGCTGCTCCTCGCGGGCAATAACATCGCGGTCTCCGGCGCGAATGTCACCTTGGCGGGCACAGGCCTCGTCGCTTCGTCGGGAACGAACAACAGCATTACAGGCGGTGGGCTAACGCTCGGCGGAACAGAAGGCCTAGTGTTCGTCGATCGGAATAGCGATTTGACGATCGGCGACGCCATCGCCGGCGCGACTTCCGATCTGGGTAAGGGCGGGGCCGGTCGCTTGAATCTGACCGGAGCTAATACTTACACCGGCGGTACGACATTCGTGACTCAAGGCGTCGTTCAAGCTCGCACGAATGACTCCTTCGGCGCTGCGGCGACCGCGAGCAACGTGCAAGTGTTCTACGGCGGCACCGTCGAATTG
>JAYTUF010000237.1:0-9242 GCA_043744755.1 Anatilimnocola sp. | reverse complement strand
GGCGGAGCAAATGAATTCCCAAGGAACTCGCCAGAAAGTCGGAGAAAAACCGCCGGAGAAGACCGAGTGACAGAAGTTGACACCGGTGCCCGACCCGGCGTTTGAGCGGTATGGGTGGAAAGATCAACCCGACGGCGAGCGCTGGATTGAAGCCTATCGGCGCGCGCCCAAACTGGCGTATGCCGAATTGCGGCCAAACGAAGATCAACTTTGGGAAGTCGCCGGGCTGGGAATTGAAGTCGCGAATGACGAGGAGAGTAAGGACGAATGGAAAGCGAAAAAGGGTCAGGCTTCACTTCGGTCTGGCCAGGCCCCTCAAACGGGGAGGGGTGGCGAGAAACCTGGTGGGTTTTTCGCCAAGGGCGAGCGCCGCACGCGGGTTTGGCTGGGGGGTGGTGGCGAAAAACGTAGGGACTATTTCGCCGCGCGGCGGCCTGGTGGCGTCGAGGGTGGCAGCGGTTGGGCACGCTACTTCAACAGGCCGCGGGTGCCGAGCCAGTGGGCGGCGTGGGTGGGCCAGGTGGAGATTTCTGAGCCCTTGACGGGGCGGAGGCCGTAGCCGTGGCCGCCGTTGCCGTAGACGTGCAGCTCGGCGGGAATGGCTTGCTTTTTCAGGGCGGCGTAGAACAGGACGGCGCCCAGCGAAGAGCTGCGGTCGTCGTCGGTGTGGACGAGATAGGTGGGCGGGCACGTTTTGGGGATCTGCACGCCTGCGATGAGCGAGTCCTGCTGCGCGTCGTACATGTTCCAGGGATAAATCAGAATCGCGAAATCGGGCCGGTGCGCAGTATCATCGGTCGCGTCGATGCGGTCGTAGGTTTTGCGGCCTGCGTCTCCCAGCAATCGCGCGGCGACTTGGCCACCGGCCGAGAAGCCGACGATTCCCAGGCGATCCTTTTGCAGGCCCCAGCGATCGGCTTGTGAACGAATGAGGGCAAGTGCCCGTTGAGCATCCTGCAGCGGCTTGATCCAGCCGGGAGTTTTGTCGGCCGTGGTCCGATAGCTCAGCACGAACGCAGTCACCCCGTGCCGGTTCAACCAGTCGGCGGCTTCGGTCCCTTCGAGATCGGGCACGACCCGGCTGAACCCGCCGCCGGGCAGAATCACCACGGCAGTCCCGTTGGGCTTGGCGGGCTGATGCACCGTCATGGTTGGCCGAGTCACGTTCGTAACCCGTGTGATCGGCGGGGTTTCATTTTCGCGGGGCGGCAACTTCTCGCCCGCCAGGCGCGTGGTTTCGTGGGGAGCCAGGTTCGGCCAGACATCGAGCGGCTCCGCGGCATTGGCGGAGATACCCAGGCACAACAAGACCAGTGACAGACAGACGCGATGCATGACGAATATCCCAATGGAGGTGGTAGAGATCGGTCAAGAGCTGTTGCGACCTTTGTATGCGAGTTGCCGCCGCAATGCCAGCTTCCATCCTCAGCGACGTCAGCCAGGAATGGGAAACGGGCAAACGATACGTTACCTTTGAAGGATCAACGGAAGCGCAAGGCCGGATGGGGGGCGCGTCGTGCCGGCTCGTTACTAGTGCAAAATCACGGCTCCACCGAGACAAGCTCGGTGGGGGCCAAACAGGGAAGTTGTTTAAGTCACCATCCCTAATCAGAAGTCAGAGGACCATGAACCATCGCCGTACCAAAATTTATATAGCCTGGCTGATCCTGGTGATTACGGGCGTACTCACGCCCTTGATCGGGTGGAAGGTTCAAGTCGCGTTGAACAGCAACAGCAATGACGTTCGCGATTGGCTGCCCGCCGACTATCCCGAAACCGCGGAGTATCGCGAGTTCTTTCGCCGGTTTGGCAGCGAGGACTTTGTCGCCGCGAGTTGGCCCGGCTGCAAGCTCGATGATCCGCTCCTGGAACGGTTCGCCGAGCGCTTGCGATTGCCCGCCCGCCAGCGGCTCATTCGCCAGGTCTTCACCGGAACGGAATTAGTACAGACTCTGCAAGAATCGCCCCTCAGTTTGAGCCAGGCCTCCGCGATTGACCGCCTGAAGGGATCGATCGTGGGTCCCGATGGTCAGGCCACCTGTGCGGTGATCATGCTCACGGACGAAGGTCACCAATATCTGGCGACGCCGCTCGCCGAAATTGCCGCGGCTGCGAGCGAAGCGGGGCTTCCCAAGGACGCTCTGAAGCTGGGCGGGCCGCCGGTGGTCAATGCCGCGATCAATCAAGAAAGTTCCCAGTCGCTCGTTCGGCTGGCCATGCTCGCGATGGGCATTGGCCTCGTCATCGCCTGGTGGTGCTTCCGCGACCTGCGATTGACGTTGATGGTCCTGGCGGTGGGGCTCTTTAGCGCGCTGGCCAGCCTGGCGATCGTGAGCCTGTGCGGCGTGCCGCTCAATGCGATCCTGATCACGATGGCGCCGCTGGTGTACGTTTCCGGCATGTCCGGCGGCATTCATCTGCTGAACTACTACCTCGATGCGGTGGAGGAGGACGCGGCCGATCCGGTCCACCACGCAGTCATGCACGCCATGCTCCCTTTGGCACTGGCGGCGGGAACAACGGCGATTGGCCTGTTGTCGCTGGAATTAGCCGATCTACTCCCGATTCGCGAATTCGGCCGCTTTTCGGCCATTGGAATTGTCGTGAGCGTGATCGTGCAATTCACGCTGCTCCCGGCCTGCATGACGCTGTGGCCGCCGCCGCTGCGCAAAAAGGGTGGCAGTCGCCACGAGCCCGATACTCTGCCCGATTCTTTGCCGGTTCATCATCAGTCGCCGCTTGATGTTGCGATTCGCGGGTTTGCGACCTGGGTAATCTTTCGGCGGCATTGGTTTACGGCTTTGTTCGCACTGCTCATGGCCGTGGGCGGTTATGGCCTGACGCGCGTCCAAACTTCCATCGAAATCATCCGCCTCTTTTCGCCCGGCACGCCCGTGCTGGCTGACTATGAGTTTCTCGAGCAGCAATTGGGCGGGCTGGTGCCGATGGAAGTTATCCTGCGGTTTGATAACCGCAGTCCGCATAGTGTCGGGTCTCGATTGGCCCTCGTGCAGGCGATTGAGAACCATTTGAGTGAGTTGCCCTCAGTCACGGGCAGCCTGTCGGCCGCCACCTTCGCCCCGAAAGTAAGTGGGCGGCTGAGTTCGCTGGCGAGCTTCAATTTGCATCGCCGTTTGGCCAAGGGGAGCTATCTGGTTGTCGAGGACAACGCCGAATACTGGCGAATCAGCGTTCGCGTGCGAGCGGGGGATGACATCGACTACGATCTCTTTCACAGGCAGCTCCGCCAGAAAATTGCCCCCGAAATTGCGGCGGCAGACGACGTCGCGAAAAACGTTACGACGTCATACACCGGGACCGTGCCCATCATTTACAAGGCCCGCCGCTCATTGCTTAAAGGCATGATCTTGGGATTTGGGACCGACGTGCTGTTGCTCGTGGTCGCGGCGGTCTTCGCCACGCGACATTGGTCGAACGGATTGTTGCTGCTGCTCGGCAGCATCTTTCCGATGATCATCGTCTTCGGCTGGATGGGGCTGGCAGGCATCGTCGTCGATGTGGGATCGGTCATGACGCCTTGCGTGGCACTGGGCGTGACCGTGGACGACGTGATTCATTTTATACTCTGGTTCCGGCGCGGCATCGCTCGCGGGCACAGCGTCGATAAGGCCGTGCTGCTCGCTTACGACGGCTGTGCGCGAGCCATGTATCAAAGCTGGGGCGTCATCGGCCTGGGACTGTCCGCCTTTGCACTGAGCAGTTTCGTCCCTACCTTCCGCTTCGGCGCCTTGATGATCGCCCTGTTGACGGTCGGCCTGGCCGGCAACCTGATTTTTCTCCCCGCGCTATTAGGCGGACCGCTGGGCCATTGGATTGCCCGGGGGGTTCGGAGACGACACCCAGCCGGCGGTAAGCCAGAAGCAGCAGAGCGCGAATTGGCGTGATTCGCGAATCTCTGTGCGGACTCGGACCCGATCGGCTACAATGAAAAATCCGTTGCTCCGGCCGCGTGACGTTTCGTAGGTCGATTCATATTGATTACAGTGCGCCGCGACTGTGACACGGATTCATCGAATGCCAAAACTTCGGGGCACGCCCAGCGGTGCTGGTTTTCCCGTCAATTTCGCAATTTTCATCTAACCACTTAGTAACATTTCCCTCCGGCATACGCTCTGCAATTATATCGGTATCTGCCAGTTAGCTGCCACGTCCAAACGCAAGACTCTCCTTGCGAATCTCCTGCGGGACGGTTTACCCCGATCGAATCCTCTTGCGGGCAAGCCGCAACCATTCCGCGCACACGACATGAACCTTCAGCCCTACAAAACGCCGCCCCAGTGGTGGTCCCCTTGTCTCAACTCGTCTTGGATCGCCTTTTGGCGACCATTCCGGAGGATTCGTGCGAAACGAGAGCACGGCTTTATCGGCGCGGAGATCCAGGGGGCCGAGGTCCTGCAGGAAGCCATTTTGGCAGGCCACGGGATTTTGATCGCACCCAATCATCCCTCGCACGCGGACCCTTTTGCCTTGCTGGAAGCATCCGATGAGTTGCACTTGCCATTTCACTTTATGACCGCTTGGCAAGTTTTTGCTTCGACCCATTGGTTGGGCCGCCGCGTGCTCCGGCAGCATGGAGCATTCAGCGTGAATCGTGAGGGGCATGACCTGCAGGCCTATCGACAGGCGGTCACACTGTTGCAGCAATCTCGTCCGCTCGTCGTGTTTCCCGAAGGGGAGGTCTTTCATCTGAACGATCGCGTGATGAACTTCCGCCGCGGTGCAGCCACGGCGGCCCTGCGAGCGGCAAACCGCAGTCAGCGGCCGGTGGCCTGTATTCCTTGCGGCATCAAATATCAGTACGACGGCGATCCGTTGCCGCTGCTGGTCGCGACCATGAATCGGCTCGAGCCCCGCGTCGGTTTGTCACCCCGCTTGGAGATGCCCTTGATTCACCGCATCCGCCGGCTCGCCTCGGCGGTGCTCAAAGTGAAAGAACGCGAGTATTTCGGTTGTTCGCAGGGCGGTTCCACGCAAGAGCGAGCTACCGGCCTGATGAATTCCCTGCTCACCCAAATGGAGCGCCGATACTGCGTCGCGCGGCCCTGCCGATTCGTGCCCGAACGCGTGAAAGAACTACGCCGCCTGACCATCGCGCGTCAAGAGGCGACTAAGAGTCGCGAGCAGCAAGAGCAGTTGCAGCATGATCTCGACGATTTGTTTTTCGTCATGCAGTTGTTCAGCTATCCGGCCGATTATTTGGAGCGCAGTCCAAGCCTGGAACGATTGGTTGAAACGATTGACAAACTGGAGGAAGACATCCTGCAAGTCCCGCGGGCCAGCCGCCGTACCAACCGCCGGGCCATCGTTCGATTTGGTGCGCCCGTACTGGCTGAAGTGGGCTCCGCAGCCATGACGGCTGAGGATCTGACGGACACGCTGCAGGAGCGAGTTCAAGGCTTACTCAACGACATGTCGCACTCCGCAAGTTCGCGGTCCAATGCCGTGAATCTGATCCATTCCGAAGTTCCGAGATGGAGTCCTTTGCCAATATGACCTCGGGTTTTTTCTTAAACTGGTGACATTCGCAACATTGATAGATGGAACGGTACTCCCTGCCGCGCCTGATCTAGAAAACTTGATCGACTCAGGCATTTGAACTGTTATAGTAGGGCCTGGAAAAATGGGTTGGCCTCGAACTGAATTAAACAATCACTTTCCGGGACCTAAATCGATGAGCTGAATATTTGCTTGCATTGCCGTGCTGTTCTTGGGAATGCAAGTAACGGCTGAGGAACTCAAGCCGCTCAGCGATGTGCCTTACGGTAGCCATCCGCGACAAGTTCTGGATTTCTACCCGGCCACGTCGGACAAGCCGACTCCCGTTGTCTTCTACATTCACGGTGGCGGCTGGCAGGGTGGCGATAAGAAGACCAATCCGAAGGCGTTTCTCGACAAGGGGATTTCGGTCGTGGCGATCAATTATCGCTACGTGAAACACGGCATCGAAGACAAGGTGGAGCCGCCTGTCAAAGCGCCGCTGGACGACGCCGCCCGGGCCCTGCAATTCGTGCGCTCCAAGGCCACGGAGTGGAATCTCGATAAGACGCGGATTGGCGCGACGGGAGGTTCGGCCGGCGCTTGCTCGTCGCTGTGGCTCGCCTTTCACGACGATCTGGCCGATCCAAAAAGTGCGGACCCCATCTCGCGAGAATCAACCCGGCTGTACTGTGCCGCCGTCAACGGGGCCCAGGTTTCGCTCGATCCCAATGAACTGCGCGAGTGGATGCCCAACTATGGCTACGGCGCCCACGCCTTCGGATTACCGAACTTTCAAAGCCTGATCGATAATCGCGAAAAGGTTCTGAAATGGATTCAGGAATATTCGCCCATCGAACACGTCTCAAAAGATGACCCGCCGATCGGGCTGTTCTATGGCGGCGAAGTACCGGTCGTCGGCGCTTCGCCCAAAGACCCGACTCATTCCGGCATCATGGGCGTGAAGCTCGCCGAGAAGCTCAAGGCCACCGAGGTGGACGTGGTCCTCGTCCATCCGGAGCGCACTCATCCGACGTACAAAAGCACCACGGATTTCCTGATCGACCGCTTGCTGAAGTGATGAGCAACAGCAGGGGACGTCGGCCACCGGCAATATTCCTGGGCGGGGCACGGCGGTTGATTTCGGCGCATTTCGAAGCTTTTCAGATATTGCGAGCGCCACCATCGAAGCGGGTACGTTCACGCTCAATGGCTTCAGCGAGACGGCCAAGATTCGCCTGCCCTTCCCCGGAGCATCGATCGTCAATGGTTCGGCAACCGCAGTCACAATCACGATGAATGACTCGGCCACGGCCGAGGACAGAACGACACCATCACGCAGAGCAACCTAACGATCCCTGCCGAGTACTATGGCGAAGGCGGTGATGATTATTTGACCGGTGCGCTGAACAACGATTGGCTGGTGGGTGGCCTCGGCAACGACCGGATCAACGGTAGCGGCGGCGACAATGTGATCTGGGGCGATAACAGCCCGACGTTGCCGACCGATCCGCAGCCGCAAGATCTGTTGGTTGGCGGCGACGATATTCTCAGCGGCCTGACCGGCGCGGATGTGTTCTATGGCGGCGGCGGCAATGATTATGCGTATGGCGGTCAAGTCAACGACGTGCTGGATGGTAACGAGGAGGACGATCGTTTGTACGGCGGCCTGGGGAACGACATCCTCAGCGGCCACAACGGCAACGAGCTGCTCAGTGGCGGCGTCAACGACGACAAGCTGTACGGCGCCGCCGGCAACGATGTGCAGTTCGGCGGCAGCGTGGCCAACGAGAATAGCTCGTGGACCAGCCTGGCCAGCACCAGCACGTACAGCGCCGCGACCTATACCAACGGCACCGACAACGCCGCCGCCCTGCTCGTTCTGCTCGCCCAGTGGGGCAGCGCCAGCAACCGCGGTTCCATCGCCGCCATCACCCACGACGGCGACAACGACGACCTCTTCGGCAGCCTCGGAGACGACGACTTCTGCTGGGAAACCGCCGACGTCCTCGACAACGCCCCCGGCATCACCCCCCCGGACTTCCTCGCCCCCAGCATGGGCAACGACGAACGCTTCGGGCCGTTCTAATACTGCTTAGACAAGCTGTGGACCTTGACTGACGAAATGCCGGAACCGCAAGCTGCCATCGTTGTCCGCAACTTGGATGTGCGCCGCCTCACTAGTGGAACTTTGAATGTGCCCTCTGGCAGGCGCACCCGGTCGACGAAGAAGCCCGCGAGCCTCCGCGACTAGAACATGAACGCCCTTCTCGTAAGTCTTCACCCCGAGCCAATGGTTCGCGCGGGCGATTTATTGCGCAGAATGTGGGCGCAGACCGGCTTCTCAAGAAGCGGCGAACGAGTTGGCACCGCTCATTTCGTCGCCGTACCTCGATATATGTACCCATGAGTCTTCGGTGTTTGCTCCAGGTAGAGATTGCTGATCTGGACTGAAGAAAATGGCTGCGAAGTCACAATCTCGCTGATGTTGCGGTCCAAGTGACAACCATCTGCAAAAACTCTCTCCAACCAGTTCAAGCGACGCTGCCACTGCTGAACACTTGGCTCGGGGCTCAAGCCATGCTCAAAGAACAGAAAGCGACCGCCCGCTTTCAGTACCCGATATGCTTCGCTCATCGCCTGCTGCACATGGGCGATGCTGCACAATGTGAAGGTGCTGACAACGCAATCGAAAGTGTTGTCACCAAACGGCAATTTCTCACCACTTACTTGGCGGTGATCAACGTCGATTCCTGTCTGTCTAATCCGCTGCAACGCCAGCGAGTGCATCCCGGCGTTGGGATCGACCGTCGTAATCTTGCGGATGGTCGCGGGATAATGCGGCAGGTTCAGGCCAGTGCCGAAACCAATCTCAAGCACGTTCCCGTTGGCCTGGGCAAGCAGGCTTCGACGATGCTCGCCGACGAACGGTTTGTTCAGTAGAAAGTCGCAGATTCGCGGGAATACAATCTTGGAATAGATGCCCACCATTCCCTCGCCTACGCCACGGCTTCGGTCGGCGGCAACTCACTCGCTGATGCTTCGCCTCGGCCCGGCGTTTTGACTTTCAGCTTCTTCGGCTTCTTCTCTTTCGCAACGCTCGAACTGGTTTCAGCGACGAGCATGGCGGCGGTTTTTTTCAAGTCGGCCAGCTTCCGTTCCGTCGCTTCGATTTCCTCGGCCACCTTCTTTGCTAGTTCCGTTCGCATCGTGAGAAACGCCTGAACTTCATCCATGAGCGGTCGGCACTCTGACGGCTGGGCAGGCAACGCTGGTTCACTGCTGTTGTGTTCAGCACTGATTGAGGCTTCTTCCACGATCGTACTCTTTCGACTCTTCTTGGACATTGGATCATCCGATGACGGCTGAGCGACAAACCCGCCAGGATTCTAACGATCCAAAGCCGAATGCAGAATGGCGAATTTGAGGGCAGAGTGGATTCGATCGCATTGAAAAGATGGCGGAAAATCACTTCTCAGCTTCGGCCAGGCTACAATCAAGCGTCTCACCATTCACTCGGACTCAACGCACCATGCCCCGCACGTTCCTATTCGTGGCAGCCGGTTTGTTGCTCGCACAGCCTGCCTTTGCTGCCGACAAGGCAAAGCCCAACTTCCTCGTGATCTTCGCGGATGACAAGTAGCAATTCGAATTTATCTGCAACGCTTTTCATCTGTATTTTAGGGAGGAAATGCCGATTTCGATGGCATGGCCCAGTGGTCGAAAATTCCGTTAAATCGCGGCCA
>JAYTUF010000236.1:0-9254 GCA_043744755.1 Anatilimnocola sp. | reverse complement strand
CGTTAGCGTCGGCATGATGATTTCCTTGTCGATGAAGATGAACTTGTGACCAACATTTGTTGCTCCAAAGAAAAGGCCGCCCCGGTGTTTCCTGGGCGGCCACGGCTCGCTATGAAATTGCTTGCCAATTAACAATCAGCCCGACGTGGACTTATTCGTCGTCGACGTCCTCATCGAGCTGCGGGTCGACGTCATCGTTGTCCACGGAGCCTTCACCGTCGGCGTCATCCGCATCAGGTTCCGATTCCGAATAACTCGCTTCCAGATTTGCGTCGAAGATCTCTTCAACGTCTTCGACTCCGAGTTGCTCCAGGAAAGTCAGGCGACGTCGGTGCTTGTCCTCTTGGGTCGGCAACTGCGTCTTCTGCTTGAGCAACTCGGCGACATCCATTGCGACGTCGCTGCATCCTTCGAGAACCCGCACCAAGTCCTCTCGGCCCATTTCATCAAGCCGGAGATTGATTCCCTTGATACTGAGTCGCCTAACATTGCCCTCGTCGGTGATGGCGGCGGCGAATGCAAACGTCTCTTCCACTAAGGGTTCGTCGTTGGCAATGGCTGTCGCCCAAGAGTTTTTCTGGACGTCTGTCAGATAGTTCCGAGGCCGTTGCTCCGCTTCAGAAAGGTGCTTTCCCAACGGCTTACGTCGTGCCTTTTCACGTTTAATCTTCTCCAGGGCCGACTTAGCAAACTTGGAGATCGCTGCGTAGAGATCACGCTCGCGGTTCTTTTTGACCGCCGCCTGGAGCAGCGAGGCAGCAGCCGACGGAGCAATGTAGCCCTTGCTGACAAAATCCATCATCTTCGGATCCTGTGCCAAGGCTACGTCGCGGGCGACAGAAGTCTCGCTGACCCCCAGGCATCTCGCGATCTCCGCGTTGGTTGCACCAGCCTTCCTCATCAGCAGACAGATCTTCAGGCGTGCTTCGGCAGGAAGGTTCTCCCGCTTGACGTTGGCGGACACGGCGATCCCCAGTTGCTCTTTGAGTGGCAAGCCACTATCGAACAACCGAACAGGAACCAACATGTCCCAGTGGAAGCCAGCAACACCTTCCTCAGCAAGCTTGGCCAAGATGGTGACGCGTCTGTACCCGTCAAGCAGTCTGAACTTTCCGGTTGGCTGCTTCACCACCAAAGCCGGAGTCATCATGCCATGCAGCATGATGTCCTCCTTCAATGACTCAAGAGCAGGATCCTTATACGCAACCTCCTCTCGGAGACTGAACTGCTCTCTCTCCTGGACAATTTCACGAAGCTTGGCCCAGTCGAGCACGGCCTCGGGCCTGACTAGTTCCGCCGCTGGTGTGGCTGCGGGTATCGGTGGTGCTGCAGTTGCAGCGGGAACGGTTTTCGAAGATTTCTTTTCACTATTTATTCTTCAACCTCTAAAGTAAAGTCTTCAGGACAAGTAACGCATAAACACTGGGAACATTCGAGAAAGCTCGCTGGAGGACTTCGGATCCTTACGCGGCGAGGAAAGTGAAAGGCCAAGATCATCGACGCCCTCCTTGCTGCCTTGCGTTAGAGGATCGCTTACTAAACAGATGTGCGAGGCGGCTGCGGGCGGCTGCGGCCTCGTCAGTCGCAGAGGTTGCTTGGATAGGGCGAAGGCGTGCCCGACGAGTAAGCTCTCCGAAGAATCTCTGAATCGCTTCGAGTGTGGTGCAGCGAATGTCGCCGGCCTGGACTGACTCCAGCACGACACCGCGTTTTCCGCGTGTCGTGTAAGCGTATAGCGTCGCTAGATGGAGCTTCTGGCCTTCCTTGGGCCGGGGAAAGTGCTTAGCCGCCTCCGTGAGCGGGATTAGCTTTTCCCGAGAAAGATCGACTGTCATGGGCCACCTTGATTTCAGCGATTTCGCAGCTGCGAGACATTCGCGAGCTGACGAACGCAATCATGGCGGCGGCTGAAAAGATGTCAGCCCTGACAGAGACCTGACAAAACGCTTATATGACAACAACCTGACATCGAAGCAGGAATCAAAGTTGTTCGAGCGTTGAGTAGATCGGGCGGCGGGGAGTTACTCGAACCCGTCCGGCAAGTCGATATTCAAGAGATACCCGCGTCGGGTCTTGGTCAAAAAACCAAGTTTGACAAGGTGAGCCAAGCTAGTACGCGTGTTACTGTTGTTCGGATATCCGGAAAGCTCCACTAGCTCCGGAGTTTGTCGGGGCTCAATTTTGCTTGCACACTGCAACAAAGCTCTTTGCCCCTCCGATAAGTCATTCAGCGACTTACTCTTCGACCGGCGAGCAGGTTTTGGTTTACTCGGCTCTGGTAGTTCGTTTCGTTTCCCGAATCGGAAGAGTGCGACTTGAACCCCGAGCCAATTAATTTCATGGAAGTCCCGCATCAGTTCAATTAGCGGCCGCTGTTCCGCGTCACAAAGTCGCTTTGTGTTCAGTCGTGTGAAAATGAAGCTACCGGACGAACCAGACTTGAATTGATTCAGGGCAACGCTTTGAAGCAGTGTGCAAATCGAGAGCAGATCTGGAGGGAAGGGAACTCCAGCTTTTTGTGAAGAGGTTTTGATGGCCCCTGCCCAAAAAATAATGTTACTAAAGGTTTTGATTACGCGAGCCGCCTTTACCAACTGTGGATCTAATTTTTTCAACGGCCCCTGGGTAAGCCGCTGGATTTTAGTAAGAGGCACCATGTCCTGCAAATGCTCAAATCCAAATAACTTGCATGCCTCCTCATTGCTTGGCCACTCGACAGGCTTGCCGACTAGCAATTCGGCATAACGGTTACAAAATTTGTCGACAGCACCGCAAATCTCCCTGGACTTGAGTACGTCACGCTCGAAAGTTCTCGCACTTTCCGAAAACCACTCTTTGTCCTCCGCTGTCAGGTGAGACCATTTTGAGCGAAGTTCACTCAGCAACTGTGCAGCCTCGGCGGTGGACTGATCCTCGAACCCCAGCAGGGATGTCGCAAATTGCCGTTGTCTCTTGGCGACAAATTGAAGCTCGTGCTCCTGTGCAATGCGTCGCTTCCAATATTCGTCCGAGCTAGACTTCTTTGCCATGAGCGACTACCCCGTCTCTTTCGCGATCCTCACCGCCACTTCCAGGCTCTTTTCCGCATAGACCTGCGTGACGTCAGCGTTCTTGTGCCCCAACGCAGCCTGGGCACCATCCAGTCCGTACGACTTCCGCACTTCCGTGGCCCGCGTGTGCCGCAACTGCAGCGGGTACCAGTTGGGGATCTGCTCGTCAGGCTTCCGTTTCTTATTGGCCATTCTTACACCGTAGTCAATTGCCCGGCGATAAGAATTAGTGTCGTATCGTTCGCGCTTGGCTCGACCGGGCTTGGCCTTGGACTTCCTCGCTGCCTGGCTCGGCGTCATCGGCGACTTGCGGTTCTTCCGCCTCTCGGCATTGCGTTCTGCCTCGGCTTCGGCAGGCGAGAAAAGAAACGTGTCCGCTCGACGGCTCATGAATGGCTTCAGGATCTCCTGGGCCTTGGGACCAAGCGGCACCTGGCGAACATGACCACGCCACTTGTTCTTGTGATGGGACGGCTCGTAAATCCACACTTCATCGCTACGGTCAATGTCGCATGGCCGGATGCTCACAACCTCATATGGGCGCATGCCCGTGATTCGCTGCAGTCTGACCATCGCTGCTACGACTGAACCCAAATATGGCAACGTCGCATTGACCTGCTCATCTGCGACAGGTCGGACCGGCTCCGTCTCGCGGGCTTCGGAGCGACCGTCGCGTAAGCCGGCGACTGCTCTCAAGCCTTCGAGCACAGTCGGCGAAAGGAGTTCTTCCGCGACGGCCCATTTGAAGGCCCGGCGGATCCGGCCCATGTTCGCATTTATGGCGGTGCGAGCCCAGCCCTTCGCAATCATCGCAGACCGCACGTTTTTGAACTTCTTGGGTCCGAACTCGTGGGCGTTGGATAACCCAAAGAGTTCCCACAAGGGCTTTAATGCCGAAACGACGCAGTGGTACTCAGAGGTGATCTTTCCGTCCCGCGAGTAGTAGATTTTCGCGTGTTGAAGGTAAGCTTCGACAAGATTGCTGATTCCCCAGAAGCCACTGACCTGTGCGGGGTCAGGCAGCGGCGGGGCACCGCGTGACGCGAGCCATGTTGCGATGACTTGATTGTACTTTTCGCGGCTCTCAGGTGAGTCGTGGGGACCAGCCCTTTGTAGTTCAACCGAAATGACACCGAAAACGTGCGGTTATTCAACGGTGCTGTCGGTGATAGCAATGTGATGATAGCTGCGAAAACCCGGCGAATTCTAGGGCGACTGGCAATGAACTACAAAGGGCTGGTCGTGGGGACCAAGATAATGGTCGCGACCCTCGATTCTTACGACGCCGAGATTTCGAGGTTTGAAGTGACGGTACTTGGGAAGCTTGAGCTTCTGAGAGTGGGACATACGCGGTCTCCCCGTCCGTCGGTGGTACATGTACCACCGATTTCGGACTTAAGAGCCGCACTGTCGACCGTCGACAGGTACCTTTAACTACAGGTTCGGCAAACGTTTATGGAAAATGGAGGATAACGGACTTGAACCGATGACCTCTTGCATGCCATGCAAGCGCTCTCCCAACTGAGCTAATCCCCCGAAATTGTGTGCTGGTATCTTGGGTCCTGCAAAACCGCGACGGTAATCGACCTAGGCGAAATTCGCTGAGCCGAATAAGGTAGGCTACTGACGTTGTCTGGTGGTGTCAAGGACGGGAATTCGGCGGCCGGGGTTCGCTTTTCGATGTGAACTGCTCGCGCAAGCACGTGTGTCTCGCTCCCGCGACCCGGACTTCCAGACGCCCGAATTCATCGACGGGAAAGGCCTCCGCAGTTGAAGAAGTTTGTCCCTATCATCGCGAAAATCGGCATTTCCGTTGCCCTCTTGGGGTTTTTGGGGTGGCGGGCATCTCAGGATAAGAAGTTGCCGGAGCTGATCGATGGACCCAAAGACTGGGGGATGCTGGGGTTGGCCTTGCTGGCGGTGCTGGTAGCGGTGCTGATCACTATTTTGCGGTGGCATCTGCTGCTGCGAACACTGGGGCTGCAGTTCACCTTGCGCGAGTCCATCCGCGCGGGGTTCATGGGATATCTGTTCAATCTGTCCCCCGTGGGACTCGCCGGCGCGGACGCGGTGAAGGCCGGCTTCTTGATTCATCGCAACCCGAGCCGCAAGACGGAAGCGATTGCTTCGGTGATTATCGACCGCGTGATTGGGTTGTATGCCTTGCTGGTCGTGGCAGGCGGCGCGGCCTTTCTGCAGGACTTTGACTCCCTGCCATTTCGTTCCAACCTGGATCGGGACCGGACGATCTTGCTGTGCCGCGTGGCCCAGTATTTGGGTGTGGGAAGTACCATCGCCTTCGGCTTGATGCTGATCCCCGGCGCCACGACTTTGCAACTATGGGACCGGTTGGAACAAGTGCCTGGCGTGGGGCCGGTGCTTAAAAAGCTAGTCGCGGCGATGCGGACCTACCGCCAATCATCGGGGCGATTGTTGATTGCCGTCGTGATGAGTTTCGCCGTGCATTCCCTGTATGTCTCAATGGTTTTTCTGGCCGGAAGAGGGCTCTGCAGTCCGCAGCCGGCGCTAGCCAGGCACTTTGTGTTCGTGCCCATCTCGATGGTGGCGGGCGCGTTGCCCATTGGCGCCTTCGAAGCCACGCTGGATGTGCTGTACTATGTCTTCTCGCCCAAAGGGGTGCCCAACAGCCAAGGTCTGCTGATCGCCTTGACTTACCGCGTGCTGCAAATCTCCGTCGCCACCATTGGCGTTTTCTACTACCTCGCCGGCCGACAGGAAGTGCGGGAGGTGCTGGAGGAAGCCGAGGCCGGGGAAGACAAGGTGACAAGGTGAGTGGGTGACAAGGTGACAGAAAGAGTTCGGTCACTGTGTTCTTCCCCTTGTCACCCCCTCACCCCCTCACCTTGTCTTCCCCCTCCCCCTACGCTGCCCTTGTTCGTTGGGGCGCAAGGCCTTAAGATACGGCGCGGGGGCGGTTCCGCTTGCCGCTAGTTTTCGCCGGTGTTTTCAGCCCGGCCACTGTAAGGAGCGGAGCGTTGAGCGGCTTGTTAGGTTTTCTCTATCTCAGCAGCCTCTTGCTGGCTCAAGCGGGCGGCGCAGCACCGGCTGGCGGCGCGGTGCCGGCGGTTGACCCCAACGCAGGCGGGGGCGGCATCACCGATGCTCTCTTCGGCACGTTCGCGTTGCCCATCATGGCCATGTTGCTGCTGATGTATTTCATGCTGCTCAGGCCCGAGCAGCGGAAGCGCAAAGAGGTGGAGCAGACGCTCTCCCAATTGAAAAAGAACGATCACATCGTCACCATCGGCGGCATCTGCGGCACGGTGGTGAACATTTCGCCGGGGTCGATGTATATCACCATTAAGGTGGATGAATCGAGCAACACCCGGCTGAAGATTCTCCGCTCCGCCGTGGCCCGCGTGGGTGATACCGATGAACCCAGCGAGGCCAAAAAGGAGCCGGCTTAGCGGCCCGCCCCTCGCTTCGCGTGCCCGCCCTGACGCCAAATGAATTGGTTGTCGTTGGCCGGGAATGTTTCCATTCAAGTTCGTGTTTTGGGATATCGTGACATGCTCTCCTCCCTTTTTCTCCTGGCCGCTGAAAACCGCATCCTGGAACAACTGCCTGCCTACTTCGGCGTGCAACTCGAACTGGTGCTGCCGCTCATTCTGGCCATCATCGCGATGGTGATCGGCGTGCTGTATGGCAAGTCGATCCGCATGGAAGATCACGGCTGGCGCGTTGGCCTGATCGCCGGCAGTTTTCTGGCGGCCCTGACGGTCATCATGTTTTGGGAATACAAACTGGGCGTGGACCTGAAGGGCGGGGCGATTCTGGTTTATGAAGTCGATGAAGTAGAAACGGCCGCCAATCATCCGCAGGGCCTCAAAGACGACTGGAAAATGTCCGAGCTGATGCAGGTTCTCAAGCTGCGGCTCAATCCAGATGGCCTCAAAGAAATTGTCATTCGGCCTTTCGGTCCTAAGCAGATTGAAATCGTCGTTCCGGAAGTGGACAAAGAAGAAGTCGATATCATCAAGAAAAAGGTCACCGAAGCCGGCGTGCTGCGATTTTTGATTCTGGCGGACAGTCCCACCCGCGATCAGGCCTTGTGGGAAGTTGCGACGGCGCAGGCCCAGGATGCAACCGATCCGGAGACGAAGCTGGGGCGAAATGTGAAGGACCCTGCCGATCCCAAGGGTGAACGAATCATCGGCGTGTGGGTCGATCTGAAACGCCAGCCGGGCAAAGCGGAACCGCAACCATTTTTGGCGGGAGAAGCCTTGGGGAACACTAAACTGCGGAACGGCTTGACCGGTGAATTGATTGATCTGGATCGCAGTCCGCAGGATCGGGATGAATTTCAAAACAACGCGGTCCAGTTCTTTTTCAAACGCGGCATTTCGGTCGTGCAAGTTTTGATGGCCGCCGATCCCGAGATTGATACTCGGGGCAGCGACCTGGCGCTCGCCAGTGTCGCTACCGATGAGCAGGGTCGCCCGTACATCCGGTTCGGGATGAAGGCGGATAGCGTTTGGAAAATGCGCGATATGACGAACCAGAACAAGCCGGTCGGCGCTGTTACGCGCAAGCTCGGCATCGTGTGGGATAATAGTTTGGTATCGGCACCCACCATTCAAGATGTGATTGGGGCGGAAGGTCGAATCACTGGTCAATTCACGAAAAAGGAAGTGACCGAGAAAGTGGAGTTGCTCCGCTCGGGAAGCATGCCCGTCGTACTCGTTTCGGAGCCCATCAGCGATGACCGAATTGGGGCCACGCTGGGCGCCGACACGGTCCGCAAGGGAAGCCAGTCGATTATCATTTCGCTGGCCATCGTACTCGGGTTCGTGCTGGTCTATTATCGCGCTGCCGGGGTTGTCGCCTGCTTTGCCCTCGCACTGAACGTGATGCTGACCGTCGCCCTGATGTTCGCGCTCAAGGCCCCGTTCACGCTGCCAGGCCTGGCGGGGCTGGTGCTCACCGTGGGCATGTCGGTCGATTCCAACGTGCTAATTTACGAACGCATCCGCGAGGAACTGGAGAAAGGCGCGTCGCTGCGAATGTCCATTCGCAACGGCTTCGATAAGGCCCTCGTCACGATTATCGACTCCAACGTCACCACGCTGCTGACGGCGGTGATCTTGTATATCATCGGCACCGACCAGGTCCGCGGATTCGGCATGACGCTGATCTTGGGCATTGTCACCAGCATGTTCACTGCCATCTTCGCCTCGCGGGCGATTCTCGAAATCGGCGAGCGGGCTTATCGCTGGCAGACCCTGACCATGATGAAGTTCTTTGATAAGACGAACATCGATTGGATGGCCCTCTTTCGACCGACGGCCATTCTCTCGACGGTGCTGATCGTCGTGGGGCTGATCGCGACCGTATTGCGAGGCACCGGCATTCTTGATATCGATCTGGCCGGCGGCACTTCGGTGCAATTCATTCTCGATCCTCGGGAATACAGTCAAGCCACGGAACAACAGATTCGCGCTAAGATCGTCGAGGCCTTTGTCGGCGTCGAACATCCCAAGACGAAGAGCCGGATCGATTACAACATCTATCAGAAGTTTCTGGCTACGACTGACTCGACTGGCGGAACGCCCGCCGAAGAACAGATGGTCTGGAAAGTCGATAGCTCGCTGGAAGATGTCACGGCACTCCAAAATGTTGTCCGCAAGGCCTTCCGCACCAAAGACAATCGCGAAGGGCTGCAAACTTACGGCCTGACCGTCGGCGCCATCACGGAAATCCAACCGACCGCGCCGGCCCCGCCTGTCATTGCGCCGCCGCCCAGCATTGGTCCGGCCAGCATTCCACCCGTGACACCGGAAACACCCAAACCTGAAACGCCGAAGGTAGATCCTGCTAAACCCGAACCAGGGAAACCCGAACCAGCAAAACCCGAAGCACCGAAGGCCGACGAACCAAAGGTTGAACCGCTTAAACCCGAAACACCTAAACCCGAAACACCCAAGGCTGCTGCGCCGAAGGGTGACGAAAGTAAGGATTCGGCGGATTGCCAGAACGAAGAAGGCGCCAAGAAGGCTGAGGAACCCAAGACCGAGGTCAAGGCAGACGACAAGAAAACGGAGCCGAAGGCCGACCCGGATAAGCCGGAAGTCAAGCCAACGCCTGCGCCGACGGACGCTCCCAAGTCGGAAGAGCCTAAGCCTGAAACTCCGAAGACCGAAACGCCGAAAACCAAAACTCCTGCCACGCCGGAAGCCGATCCGA
>JAYTUF010000235.1:0-2390 GCA_043744755.1 Anatilimnocola sp. | reverse complement strand
TCGGCAGGAGCCTCGCCCTCCCAAGTGCTCGCCCTCCCAAGTGATCATCGTTCCTCCGGCCTGCTAGCAAGGCAGTGCATCATTTTCACTATTGCGCTAAACTTTGCTCAAGTTTCTGATTTTTCCTCTTCCCGAATTACCGAATTCCAGGGTAGGTTTTGCAAATCTTACAAAGGTCGCGTGGTTGGCGAGGCTAAAGTTGACGCGGGGGAAATGCAGTAAAGCATTGCCTCGCAAAGTTTTACTCGCCGAGCTTTCGACCGGCAGAAGATTGATTCGCCGAACTGGCCCCGCGGTTGCTTTGGCATCCGAGGGCCAAGACCTGGTCGCCGCACGATGCGCGCGATTACTGACGCTTCAGCACGAGCCTGGATGGAGTCGCCCGCGATCATGGGATCGCCTCACATCCGCCCCTCGGACTGATTCAACTTTCTGGAAGGATCCAAGAGCATGGAAGCTCGCCGTTTCGGTCCCGCGCTCGTCGCGGTTTTCACCCTCGCACTCATGCCGGTCACAGCGATCGGAGCCAGTGCCAGGTCGCAGAACTTTATCGTGTCCGCTCCCAACCGAGCCCTCGCCACCGAGATTTGCGAAGCCGCGGAAAACTTCCGCCGCGAGCTGGCTATCGAATGGCTCGGGGCCGAACTCGCCCCCTGGTCGCAGCCTTGTCCCATTCAGGCCCAGGTTGATCCGCAGCTCGGCGCCGGCGGAGCAACGCAGTTCAGCTTCAGCCGGCAAGGCATGCCGTTCGGCTGGTCGATGTCGATCCAAGGCTCGAAAGAGCGCGTGATCGATTCCGTCCTGCCGCACGAGATCACGCACACGATTTTTGCCACGCACTTCGGCCGCCCGTTGCCGCGGTGGGCCGATGAAGGCGCTTGCACCACGGTCGAACACACCAGCGAGAAGGTCAAGCAGGAACGCTTCCTGATCGATTTTCTGATGACTGAGCGAGGCATTCCGTTCAACAAGATGTTTGCGATGAAGGAATATCCACCGGATATGCTGCCCCTGTATGCCCAGGGCTATTCGCTGGCCCGCTACTTGATCATGCAGGGTGGCAAGCGAAAGTATGTGCAGTACGTGGGCGAAGGAATGCAGACTGATAACTGGCCCGCCGCCACGCGGAAGTATTATGGCCACAAAGACCTTTCCGACCTGCAAGTGACCTGGCTCGATTGGGTCCGCGCCGGCAGCCCGCGATTGCAGCCGGTGGAAGGGATGGAGAGCCGCGGGAATACGATGATTGCGAACAACGCGGCGGTTCACGCGAACATCGCGCCAGTTCAGCCGAGCAACGCACCCCCCTCTGTCGTTGCTTCGCCGGTGACACCGTCGCCGAAGGTGATTCCGGCTCACCAAGCGGCTGTTCACCCCGCCACTCCGCCCCGGCCCGCGTTCCAATTATCGAACCAGGCTGAGAATTCCGGGGCCAGCAGTGTGGCCCGGCCTTATTCGGCAGGCGGCTGGTACGCTCGCCAAGCTAATGCCGTTGGTCAAGGCGACGGTACCGAAGCTGTTAGTCACGATAGTCACACTAGCCAGCATGCAATCGTGCCCCTTTCGCCGCCGGAGCCGGTGTATCCCGCCGCTCGAGGCAATGATTCGGGCAACGGTTCGAGTAATGCTCCACCGCCCCATCGCCGCGTGATGCTGGAGTGGTCTCGGCCCACCGATCAACCTTGGACGCCGGGGTCGATCACCGGCCCCGACCGAGCGAATGAATTGTTAACCCGCCGCGACCTGCCCGCCGCTTCCGGTGGGAGGGCGTTGCGTTAAGCGAGCCGAGGCCCTCGCAGAGAAAATTCAGGCCTCGCAGAGAAGCAGTGTCCTTGATGCAAACTTCCCTTTCCGCTGCCCATCGTCGATTGAGATTTCACTGGTACGCCTTGCGGGTCGTGGTCGCCACGCTCGGCCTGCTGACGCTGTTGCTCTTCTCATCGCTCATTGTCTCGCTGATCGCCCAGGAGCCCCAACCGACCGAACAGGCGGCCGAACAAGCGAAGCCGCCGGCTCTCGACTTGAAACTCGAGCCCAAACTCGATTTGAAATCGATCAAGCCCGATCTCATCACGCCGGTGATGAAAGAAGCGCCGCCCGCAGCGGGCCTGCGGGTCAAGCAACAATTGCCCGAGCAGCGCGAGACGAAGCTGTTCCACGCCCTCTATCTGCCGACGGAATGGACCGCTGAGCGCAGTTGGCCCGTGCTGGTCGAGTATCCCGGCAACGGTCCCTTCGCCAACAACCTGGGCGACACCAACAGCGGCCATGTGGAAGACTGCAACCTGGCCTATGGCCTCTCCGGCGGCAAGGAGTTCATCTGCTTGACGCTACCCTTCGTGAATTCCCAGACGAAGGAGAACCAGCGCCAATGGTGGGGCGATCCGCAA
>JAYTUF010000234.1:0-2392 GCA_043744755.1 Anatilimnocola sp. | reverse complement strand
TGGCAGCCCGTCGCCTATGTTGTTGGAATCCTCGCGGTTGCGGCCATTGGATGGCTCAGTTTCACCATCGCGTGCCATCGACCCGCCATTCGGATTGGCCTCCGATCGCGCGGCGAAGTCGAAAATTACACCCTCTCCCACCAGGAGATCATCAATATTGACTCCGCTGGCCTTACGAGCTGGTCGGCGAGAGGACGTGGAGGCGACGCTCTGGCACTCGGGATCGGCGCCGGCGACACCCTCATCGTTGTCAATACAGGCCAAGGCTGGATGCTTGGAGCCAAGCCCGTCGTGGCTGGTGCCGCTGTAGATATTGGCACCGAACTCGCCCATCAAGACGGTGCCAGCCTCGAACTGATCGAAATTTCCACCGTCCGCTCAGTCGCTTCCCACCCTGCCGTAGTAGGCGTTTGACGACCGCCCCGGCGGCGCGGCGACAGCCGCGACGTCGGTTTCCCAAGACCGGGTGCGCGGCACCCGGCCATCGAGTTGCCTCTGATCAAATAAGGAGATTTAGAAATGAACACAGTTCACAGCATCATTCAGCATGCCGGAACGCCAGTATCCACCAACAGCGGTGTCCGAAGTGCGAAGTGGAAGCCCACCATCCTCATCGCTGGCGGCACATCTTGCTGCCAATTGGCAGCCCTCTTGAAGGTTCGCGTCAGCGGAAGCCCGGCCTTTCAGGTGCTTGCCCTCGATACCAACCCGAATACCGCGCTCGAAGTGTGTGGGGAAGGGAACCTCTCAGAGTCGGAGTTCACCGTCATCACGCTTGATTTTCCTGGCACTCTCGCCGACATCGCTGAACGCACTGAAGGATGGCGCGGGCACGCGTCGGCGATCCGGCTCTGCACGGGCGACGACAAAGACAGCGGCGCCGGTCGGCAGCAGATTCTAAGCGCCTTCGCCGGCGCCATTAAGAGCGGGACTCTCATCACCACCATCCAGAACATGATGTTGACGGCGGCGAAGATGTCGGACGGTGAGGGCATCGACGTCTTCATCGCCAAGCACGCTAAGGGAGGGACCGGACTCGGGATGGCAGTCCAACTTGCGTGGTGCGTCATTCAGGCGGCGCGCCGGGCGCGCCTGTCGGTACGAATCATCGGCATGACGCTCATCGAACATACGCCCGATGCGACGGCCCACGCAACAGCTGATCCGGCCCAGTTCGGCTACCTCGCCAGCGTCGCATGCGCTGCCGCGGAGGTCCCCGATGTCGTAAACGTGCCATGCATCAGTGGAACCGATCCGTCGAAATGGGGCGGCGGGTCCAAACTCTTCGACGAAGAGATTTTGCTTGATTGCAATCAGGGCAACAAGCTGATCTCGCGCGAAGGCTTGATGGCCCTGGCGGTGGACACTATCGTTTCTCGCGCGGGACCTGGGCGGGCCTTGGAGGGCGACTTCCGCAATAAGCGGGCCCAAGAAGAGCACCAGTTCTCTTCGGAGCTCGGGCCGCGGATCTTTACCACCCGCGCCGCAGCGACGCTGTTCTTTCAGCCCCCCGTGCACCGCGTGGTGTGCGAGGCAGCGCCCCTTCTGCTCGAACGCCTTTTGGAACCCGCCCCGGAGTTGGACGTCAAGGGCCGCGACGCCCGCATTGCTTCGCTCTCAAAGATGCTGATCGCTGCCATCCCGGAGCTCCGCGCAATCAAGACCGAAGGCAAGGTCGCCAACAGGAGTGCCAGCCTATCGACTGACGCGATGTCAAAGGCGTCGATCGCGGCTCGGGTCATCGCAGAGTTGTCGCGGGAAATGGAGCAACTCAAGTATGCCGCGTCGAATGAGGTGGACCTCAAGTTGGTCGACCGCCTCAATCAAACCAAAGAGCACCTACGAAAGCGGATCGTGCCCGCAGCGATTGCGGAGCTCGGCCTACGCATTACCGTGGATGAAATCGACCGGGCTGCACAGACGTTGCGCAAGCACGCTACGGAAACACACCTGCCCGCGGGGTCCGCCGGGGATCTTCACGCAGATGTTGCGGCTCGGCGTAAGGCGGTATTGAGCGAGGCCACCAAGGTTGCCGCAGCGGCAGACACTCATTTCAGCCGCGCAACCGGCTCCTTCGGGCGCGCCGTCGCCAAGGTCGTCCAAGCCAGCGCGGCAGTCGCCCTTTCGGAAATTGCCTCGCATGCGGAGGGTATCTACGCCACCTTCCCTTCCCGTCTGGCCGAGATCCTCTCGGATTTGAACGATGAATTGCGCGACGCGATGCGGAGTGCCACCGAGTCCGTTCAACGAGTCGCTGAGCTCGATCTCAAGCCTGAGCAATGTATTGGTTTCGTCGAAACAGTGCCCGACCAAAATTTCATCGACCGTGCCACAAACCAGGTTTTTGCTTCTGAATCGCTTAACTCCGCTGTTCAGGCAGTGGCAATGCGTC
>JAYTUF010000233.1:0-9272 GCA_043744755.1 Anatilimnocola sp. | reverse complement strand
GCAGTTGCTCGCCTACGAGCGTGGGCGAAGAAAAAATGGGACGTAGCGTTTCATCGTTTGTTTGCCAGACAAGTTCCCCGGCCGCCAATCTTCGTGTTCCCGCGCGCCGATCAGCACGGGCATTCACGCACCACACAAACCCTTGCCGGTACGCGAGCACCTGTGAATAGCCACTGGCGAAGACGAGTCCATCGACCACAACCGGCGAGCTATCGAGATGCGCTTCGCCCCGTTTGAGCGGTGGTGTAAACGTCCATAACAGTTGCGGGTTGTTGGGCCCCGCGTCGATGTTGTCGAGAGTACCCGTTCGCTCGGCATTCGCGCGGTAAGTGGTCCATTCCCCATCAACCTTGGCCAACTCGATTGCAGCGGAGGAATTGTCGCTGATGTAACTCGCCAGCAATCCGCCGCCGCTGGCGAAGAAAAGCAGGCAGATCGTTTCCGTTGCAAACGCCGCGCGGCGTTTTCCCCTGGCCCACTGAATTCGCAGCAGCAAATGCACGAGACCAGCCGCACAGGCGAGCGTGACGACTAGCACCTCGTCGAATAAGGCGGCACCCCTCAGGCTTTGCCACAGCCACCACGCGCCACTCGCCGCGCAAAAGATACCTAAGGCGATGAACTCAATCCGCGCCGGCGCGACGGGAGCGGGCCGTGGTCGATTGAACAGGGAGACCAAAAGACCAACCGAAGTAGCGCTCATCATCCCCCACGCCAATGCGCGATCGGTCAGCCACCACGTCGGCTCTTTCACGAACCAGGTCAACGCGACCCATTGCCCGAACATCAACGTCGATTGCGACATGAGTGCAGCGATCATGCTGCGATAGTGCTTCCAATGATCGCCCAGCAAGCCGGGAAATAGTAGTTGAATGAGTGCGAGGAGCGGCGCTAGCGCGGGGAGTGCGATGACGCCTAACAACAGTGGAGCTTCAAGCATCGGCATCCTCCACGGGCACCGAACGCATGAGCATGAAAGCAAACACACAAACACATCCGGTCCCGGCGATGGCCAGCAATACATTCCGATTAAAAATTGGCGGACTCACGGTGCTCGCCCCATTCTCCGCAGTCGCAGGCGATGTTGCTGGCGATGAAGAGCCCAAAACTTTTGGCGCTGGATGCTTGCCGACGATCAAGCCATATCCGGGCGGAATCGTGGCATCTGGTCCCGGCAGTTCCCCGGTTCCGGCCAGCTTTGCCGTTAGCAATTCAACCAGTTGGCTTGTTTCATCCGAGTAGGAACGTCGCAAATACGGCTCCCCGTCCTTGAATTGCCAGCGCGTCTTATCCTGATCGTGCAGGCCCAAGATCAGGAACCAGGCACCATCAGCATAGGCATACGCGAGATCCTGTCGCTCGCCGCGGTTAATGAACAGCACGACGCTGTTGCCGGCGCTCAAGCCCGCTAATGCCTCATTGGCGTTTCCAGCCAACTTCACCGGCAACCGGACCGTGTCGAATTTGCCCTTGAGAGCGCGCTCGACCGTCAGCACCATTCGCCCTTGCGCAAGATCGAGTTGGTCGATCTTCGCGACCAGAATCAGATCAGCGTCCCGCTCGAATTTGTCCAGCGACATCAGCGTTTCGATCACTGCCCAAGCAGGCAGTGGAAACAGCGCCAGCAGTAACAAAGCGAGCCACGCACAGCGACCAGCCATCCAAGACCCCCGCCTCTACTCAATCAGGACGAACACTCCAGGTTGCTGTGAGTATCGTTCAATTCGCGGGGAGCGTCCAGCGCCTACTTCTTGGCGTGGCGACGATTGAAGATTTCCGGATCGAAGGCATCGCGCGGTTGCCAATGCTTGGGATCGACCAACTTGCCAGGCGACTGACTTATCGGAGCAATGGGCAATGCACCCGTATGTGGAGCATCGCTGGGCGATGGCGTTTCCTTGCCTCCCACGTTCGTCGTGCCGCCGGGCGTGGCTCGCAGCGGCGTCGAAAGCTGGGTGGCCTTCGGATCGATCGTCGCGGGAACCGGTTGTTCCTTGCGATGGGCCAGTTGATCGATCCAGGTCTGCAGGTCCTGTAACTGCGCCTTGGTGCGTGCGTCGAAAGCCGCGGTCGTGCCGCCGCCGTGTGGTTCCTGGGGGATGGTCAGCAGCCGGCTGTTCGCGGGATCGTCTCGATCGACGAATTGCAAGGCAGCGTACAAATTCCGCTGCGTAAATCGCTGCGGCGAATTGAGTCCCGCCGGCGGACGCAGCAGGCGAAACTCGCTGGTCGATGTAGCCCCGTGGCAATGGCTGGTGGCGCACCGATTGTTGAGCATCGGCTGCACAATGGTGGTGAAGCGTTCGAGCGAACCCTTGGGCAAGGCCCGCAGGGTCTTCTCCAGTTGTTCGGCGCCCACAATCGTGGAGTTAACCGGCTTGGGCGCGGGCGCGGCAGGAGCTTGCAGGGCCAGTTGCAAACGGCGGTCGATCTGGTCAATCCGTCGGTGTTCAGGTTCCGTCGCGAGCGCCCGCGAAAGTTGCTCGGCACAGCGGCGATGCAGATTGTGTCGCAAGCACCATTCGGCCAGATCGAGATGCGGCCCCGCCCCGTCGCCCGAGAGACGCCGCTGCTTCCAGTCGTAGGCGGCTTCCAGGTCGGCACACTGCGTTTCGACCTCCGTCGCCGCAATCTTCACCTCGCCACCCACGCCGAACGTCACCGTGTAGTTGTCACCCGCTCGCGTGATCTCGCCGCGCAGCAGTTGCCCATTGCGCAGCACCAGCAACCCAGCCTGCGGCGACAGGTTGGCTAGTTCCTGCCCCGCCACCACGGCGGGCAAGACCAGCAGCAGCAAAATGGAAATACGCAATGCAGACATACGGCGCGGAAGTTAGAGACCGCCTGCCAGCAGGTCAAGAGCGACTGGGCGGGAATTTACATTTCGCCCGGCCAGTTGGCGTTCCGGCTTCAGCCGGCAATCGGCCGCGTGAACCCGGGACTCCAACCATGCCGCGCGGCGAAATACTCCTCGGGTTATTCGCCACCACCCCCCAGCCAAACTCGAGTGCGGCGCGAGCCCGCGGCGAAAAACCTACCGAGTTTTTCGCCACCCCTCCCTGGTTGGAGGGTGCGTCGAACACGTGATCCGGTAGAATGTTGGTCAAGTCACATACTTTCGCATCGCCACCATCGAATCGCGGCCGAAGCGGAGTTGAATGCGGCGCGCGAGCGGATAGCAGAGCCGCACCAGCGGATGCCGGGGGCGCGAGAAGGATGACAGGTCGTACCAGACGTTGCCCGCCGCATCTTGCTCGACCAGGAATCGCTCTTCGCCGCGCTCGACGTGATCGAGCAGCGTGCCGTACCCAAAGCCAAACCGCTTCATTTTGCCTTCGGCCACAGTCTCGTCAATTTCATACAGCACGCGGCAAGGATTAAGCCACCACAGGCCGGCAATCCAAACTTGCATGGCCACGACATTGCCCACGCGCGGGGGACCACCGGGCGCGTGCAACTTGGTCCAGCCGTTGTCAAACATCACCCACTGCCGCACCGCCTGTTTCGCCCGCTGCCACGCAGCGGCACCACTGCCAATTTTCTCGCGGCGACGATCGAACTCGAAGCCAGGCGGCGTGGCAGCGTGCGGAATCGATTGCGTCGCGCCTTGAAAATCGTAAGAGAAGGGCGCTGTGCGCTGGCTGCGCAGATAGACAGCGATGAATTCGGGCGAGGGCTTGCGGAGCAGCATCATAGGGCTAAACGACTGACAAACTTAACACTATAGCCAAGTTGCCAGGACCGTCTGGAAGAACAGCGAATTCTCGCGAGCAAAAAATCGGTTTCGGTCACCATACGTGGCTTTCGGGCGCCGCCCCTCAAGTGCGCGACGCCATGAGTTTACTCGAACTCCAGCGCGGCGTTCCGATCACGGACGATCTCCACACTCATGCCGTGAAACCCCTCTTTCTCGAAAACAGTGATGCCGTCTTTAAATACTTTACCGCTCAGGTCCCCAACTTCGTTCCTGCCGCACTTAGCAAGATCGTAGGCCATGAGAACAGGAAGTTTCATTTGACGTGGCGGTTTCCCATACTGTTCAAAGAAAGCAGCTTCCCGATCAATGATTTGATTAAGAACCTCACGTCCGCTGGGCATCGTATATTCTCCTGTCGGGCCTTGGATGAGGTAGACTTCTTCGACGTCAATACCTCCGAATTTCCGCTCACGGATATGAAAACGGATCTTGGGCGGATGTGTCACATAGAATTCCAAAGCGGCTTGCACGAGCGGCTCGCTCAATCCGACGAGCTTTACCTGAAATGGTTCAAAATAGGGGTCATTCATGTACTTTGCAATCTGCAAAACTTCCCCATAAGCCCCTCCAATTTTTCCGTCGTTAAACCGATCCGATGCCACGTAGAGGTTCCACTCGCCGTCCTCGTTTTCTTTGAGCCAAAAGGCAACGACGACCCGTGTTGATTTCTCGAACTCACGAAGGAAGTAGTTTCCCGCTTCTATCTGGTTCCCTACCAGTGAACCCTGATCCATTGCATGACCCCATTCGCGTTATCGGCAATCGCATTGTAAAGCTCTTCAGCTTTCACCTGCGATTTCATTTGGTAACGGCTCTTTTCATTCCACTTGGCCACAATTCCCCAATGATTCCCCAGAGTGCCGTTTGCGGCCATGTCTGTGGTACGCGCCGTTTCGATCCCGGCGAGTTTCACCAATTTCTCAATATCGTGGGTCCAGCAATCCGCCGAGAACTTGTTGTTGCCTTCTTGAAAAAGCACTTCAGGTTCCTCGGTGATGCGCACGAGAATGCGAGACTTCAACCCACTTTCCACCGCGTACCCTGCCACATAGTAGGCCGAAGCCCAAAGGTGCGCCGTCAAGAGTGCTTGGGCGGCAAGGAGGCGCTCTTCCGCGATTTGCTGCCAATCGGCTCTGTTCACCCGGATAGCTTTCTCATGACAGAAATTATTTGCCTACTTCCAGGACCACTGGAGGCTACCGGGCATTCGTCCGTTTCGCCATTTGATCGCGCAGCTCCGCCGCCAGTTCATACTTCTCCGAAGCCACCGCTTCTTCAAGCCGTTCCTGTAACGTTTGCCCCACGCCGAAGTGCTGGCGGAGTGATTCACGCAGTTCGACGAGCCGGCTGACGAGTTCGTCTTCGTCGTATTCTTCTTCGGCTTCGTAATCGGCGAAGACTTTGCGGATGCGGTCCAGGCCTTGGTTCAATTCCTCCACGGCCGCTTCGGCGCCGTTATCGCCCAACGCGTTCAAGGCCGCGGCCTGCGTGCGATGGAAGAGGACAAAAGGGCGGTATTGCTCGTGGGAGAGAGTCCATTGATCGTCGGGCGAGAACTCCTTGCAGAAGTCCATTAGGTTCAGCGTGTGGTCCGCATCGGCGACGGCCTTGTCGAACTCGCGGAGGGCCAGCCAGCAGACGCGGCGGTGGTAGTATTGCACGAACTCGCGATCTGCCTCTTCGCATTCTTCTTCACTCATCTGGAAGGTGTCGCCCTCGGCTTCGGCCTTCTTTTGCACGTGGGCATAGAAGGTCTCTTGCCCCTCGGGCTGCGTGCCGTCGGGCCGGCCGGACACTTCGAGTTGCAACAGCCCGAGATCGAGCCGCATCTGCAGCACTTCGCGGCCATCGTCACCCTTCTTCTTGCGGACGCTGATCCCTTGCGGATCGTAGGGCCACTCTCGCAGGAGCCGATCAATGTTCTCTTTACGTGCCATAGCTCGACCGATTGTTCTGGCGGAGGCCGCAACAGGCCTGCCTGCTGCTCCCGTTCCCCGACACCAGCAAATTATACCAACGAGCCGGGCTTTAGGGCAGCGTCGCCCGCGAGAGGAAAATGCGATTGGCAGGGAGGCCGTGCCACTGGCAAGGAAGTCGCGCCAGCAACTTCGTTTGGCAAAATGAGCGTGGCCGCGACTGACGGCCAGTGCGGAGGCTAGCTGCGGCTCAGCACTGGCAGGCAGACTCGGCCGCGGTTTGCGGACGGCCACCATCAATCGCTCGTCTACCTTGCCAGTGGCACGCGTTTTTAATAAGTCTCGCGATAGCAATCCCGTTCCGGCACGCAATCGGCGCGGGTCACGTGTTGCATATCGGGGCCGAGCACATGCTGGGTCATGTTGCACCAGCAATAGCCGGCACCGGTTTCGTCGGGATAGTTTTCGGCATCTCCCACGGTGCCGCGGACGTACATGGCTTTGTTGCGCAGATAGACGCAAGGAGGCGTGGTGATTTTGGGCGCTGCGTCGTAAGTCTTTTCAAAGGGCATGATCGATCCCCGCTGTTGTGTTGAAAATGGAAGCGCGACTCATTGCCGAAGTTAAAGGCCGCCGGGCTCAAGGCCCGCCGCTCGCAGGATCGCGCGCTTGACCGCGACCTGGGCGAGTTGCACTTTGTATTCATTGTGAGACATAGGTGACGCAGCGACGACGGCGGCAGCACCAGCCGTCGCGGCGGTTTCTTCGTTAACAGGCTGGCCAATCATCGCAGCCGCCGCTGCGAGCGAAATCCAAGGCGTCGGTGCAACATGGCCGAGCACAACGCGAGCCTCGCGGACGATGCCCCCTTCGATCTGCAACGCCGCCGCTGCCGAGGCAAGTGGATAATCGGGGCCCGCCCCGTGCCGCACTTCATAGGTGGCATTGAAGCCCGTTGAAGCGGGAATTAGCAGATGCGTAACGAGTTGATTGGGCAGCAGCACATGTTCCCGCTCCGCTTCATGCCGCGGCGCGCGAAAGAGTTCTTCGGCGGACACGAATTTCTCATCCGCTTCGCCTGGACCAATCACGCGGACCTGCGCATTCAAAGCGATCAGCGCCGGCGCGAGCCGTGAGTTGCTTACGAACTTCGCCGCCCCTTGATTGCCAAAGATCGCATGAAAGCGATTGTCCCCTTCGCTCGCCAACTTACCGCCGCCGGCAAGCAGACCGCGGCCATTGCGGAAGAACCAGCACTGCGGCCGTTGCAGCACTTCGCCGCCGAGCGTCCCCTGGCATTGCAACTGCATGCTGGCGATGCCCTCGATCGCCTGTCTCAAAGCCGGATAAGGCGAGAGATAAGGATGATCGAGCAGTACATCGAGCGCGACGACCGCGCCAACCGCGAGCACTCCGTTATCAAGTTGCTCGATGGTCTTGAGCGACGGCACTTCCAGAATGTTGACGACCCGCTCGGGACGCACAATCTGGGCCTGCATCAGGCCGATCAGGTCCGTGCCGCCTGCCAGGATTTCCGTGTGGCCCGGCTGCGAACTGAGGAGCGACAGCACCTCCGCTTCAGACCGAGGCGCAGCGTATTCAAAGTTTTTCATGGTATGAGGATCTCCGCGAATGATTTGTGGGAATGGTGTTAAGCCTTGGCCTTCAGCGCTTCGAGCACGCGCTGCGGCGTGATGGGTAGCACCGGCACGCGCACGCCCAGGGCATTGCACACCGCATTGCTGATGGCCGCGCCGGGCGAGATCACCGGCGGCTCGCCGATGCCGATCACACCCCGCTTGCGTTGATCGTCGGGTTCATAGAACTCGCAAACCACTTCGCCAATGTCGCCGATTCGCGGCAGTTTGTACTGCGCCAGTTCGGCATTCACGAAGGCCCCCGTCTTGGGATCGGTGATTCGCTGTTCAAACAGCGCATACGCGATGCCCATCACTGCCGAGCCATAAACCTGGCTCTCCGCTTGCTGGCGGCAAACGACCAGGCCGATGTCTTGCACGGCGACGAACTTTTTCATCTTCACAATGCCCGTCTCGCGATCGACGGCCACGTGAGCCATCTGCACGCCGCCCACCTGCTTATCGCTCAGCGGGCTCATCGTGCCGCTCTTGTAAGAGCCAGTCACTTCCAGCGGCCGCATGCCGATGAGCGTGCAGGCTTCTTTCCAAGACACGCCCTTGCTGGCATCGCCGGCCACTTGCACGCGGCCCTTGAGCGCTTCGAGCGTCGTGGGATCGACACCGAGCTTCTTGCCGACGAGTTCCGCGATCTGCACGAAAGCATCCTGCCCGGCGCGGCGATGCGATTCGCAAATGCCGCCGACCGTGGTGCTGCCACCCGAAGGTCCGCTGACCGGCATCTTCGACGAGCCGATGTTGACCTTAATTTGCTCAGGCGTGAGGCCGAACGTCTCCGCGAGCACAACTGCCAGCACCGTGCGTGTTCCCACACCCAAATCTTGAGTGCCGCAGGTGGTCTCGACGCCGCCATCGGGATACACCTTGAGCAGGCAGTTCGAGTTGTTAGCGCCGCCGCCCCAAGTGTGAATGGCCATGCCGAGGCCTTCGACAACGGAACCCTTTTTAACGCCCTTGCCATGTGCATGCCACTTGGCGTTCCAATCCATCAGCTTGGCCGCCAACTCCATTTCGGCCTTGTAGACCGAAGGCTTGGCGCCATTGACGAGCGGCGCTTCATCCGTGCCAAGATTCTTCATGAAAATCTCGAGGCTGTTCGCCCCCATCTTTGCCGCCAGATCATCGATGGCCGTCTGCGTCATCGCAGAGGCTTGCGGATGATTGGGCGCTCGCCAGGCCCGCGACTGGGCCGTGTTGGTCTTCAAATTCGTCTGCAGCCGACGATAGTTTTTCGGCGTGAAGACGTAGGGAATCACCGCATTGCCGACGCCGCCGGGAATCGCGCCAGCGCTGCCCCAATGTTCCGAATCCCAAACGGTAATCATGCCGTCCTTGTCGGCCCCTAACTTCACTTTCAAGTAGCCGCTGGGACGATTGCCGCCCAGCTTTTGCTCTTGATCGCGAGTCAGCATGAACTTGACCGGGCGACCGGTGGCTTTGCTGATCCGCGCGGCCGCAATGCCCCAGTAGTCTGCCGCAAACTTGCTGCCGAAGCCGCCGCCGATGAAATCGCAATGCACTTCTACATCGTCGGATGTGATGTTCAAGTCTTTGGCAAATCCTTCGTCAGTGCCGGAGACATTTTGCGTTGATAGGTGCGCCAGCAACTTGTTCCCCTGCCATTCGACCGTCGAGCCATGCGGCTCGAGGCAGCAGTGGGTGATGGCATCCACCCCGTAATAACCTTCGACGACGTGGGCCGATTCCTTCAGCAGTCGGGCGATCTCCGCCTCGACGAACTTGTCCTGGTCATCGTTATCGCCCGGTTCTTTGACGGTAACAGCTTTGCCGCCACCCTTGACGGTGCGACCCGCTTTTCTCGCGCCTTCGATGTCGTCTTCGCTGGTGAACGACTCCAGCATTTCATATTCGATCTTGATCGCCGCTGCGCCTTCCCTCGCGGCCGCTTCACTTTCAGCGGCGACAACCAGCAGCAGTTCACCC
>JAYTUF010000232.1:0-9275 GCA_043744755.1 Anatilimnocola sp. | reverse complement strand
ATGCCGGAACTGCGCGAGTACGCTTGTTCCGGCCTACTCTCGCGAGTGCACCCTTGAGCAAGTCAGCAGCCTTACCCGTCAGCATTTTCAACGATGTGATTGGCCCAGTGATGCGCGGCCCATCAAGTTCGCACTGCGCCGCAGCTTTGCGGATCGGCCGGCTGGCGCGTGATCTGATGGGGCAAGAGTTCAACGAAGTGCTGGTCGAGTTTGATCGCAGCGGCGCGCTTCCTACGACTCATGAAAGTCAAGGCTCCGATATGGGCCTGTTCGGCGGCCTGCTGGGCTGGGAAGCCGACGACGAGCGGCTCCCCGATTCGCCGCGACTATTGAACGAAGCAGGCGTGCGTGTGCGGATTGAAACGGTCGATGCCGGCGATGAGCATCCCAATACCTATCGTCTCACCTTAAAAGGTGCTGATCGGCAGCATTTCCTCCGTGCCATCTCCACCGGCGGCGGCATGATCGAGGTGCTGAACATCGACGAGTTCGACGTTTCCCTGTTCGGCGACTATCACGCCACGCTGCTGTGGCTAACGTCGAACGGCGAGGAATGTTGCAGACGACTCAACGATTTGTTGGGAGACGACTACGATCTGGCCATCCTGTCTTCCGGCCGAAGTGGACAATTGATCGAAGTCCGCGGACAGCAATTCATCCCGCAAGAGATTCTCAACGAATTGCGGGCCGAGTTTCAGATTGACGAGATTCAGCGTCTGTCGCCAATCCTCCCTGTTTCGTCGTTCCGGGGCATGCGTGTTCCTTTCGCATCATGTACCGAAATGCTGCGAGTGGATGCCGGTCGCGGACTTTCGCTAACGCAGCATGCACTTGATTTTGAAATGCAACGCAGCGGTCTCAGTCACGAAGTCGTCGTCGAGAAGATGGTGGCGATTGTCCGCATTCTGCGAAAATCGATTCAGCAGGGGATCGCCGGGACGCAGTACGAAGACCGGGTGTTGTCACCGCAAACACCGGAGTTTCAAAAACAACTGCTGGCCGGCAAACTGCTTGATGGCGGAGCGCTGAACCGTATCGTGCTGTATGTTTCGGCGCTCATGGAAGTGAAAAGCTCGATGGGCGTGATCGTGGCCGCTCCCACGGCCGGCGCTTGTGCGGCCTTGCCGGCGGCGATCATTGCGATTGCCGAATCGCAGGGAAAGGGAGAACGCGAGATGGCCGAGGCGCTGCTCGCCAGCGGGCTGATTGGCGTGTTCATTGCCTCCCAGTGGACGTTTGCCGCCGAAGTAGGCGGTTGCCAGGCCGAAGGTGGCTCCGCCGCGAGCATGGCCGCCGCAGCGCTGGTGACGCTGGGCGGGGGAACATTGCCCCAAGCTGTCGCCGCGGCGTCGATGGCCATGCAAAGCATGATCGGCCTGATTTGCGACCCGGTCGGCAATCGGGTGGAGGTTCCCTGCCTCGGCAAAAACGTCATGGCCGCTACCAACGCGCTGGCCTGCGCCAACATGGCCCTGGCGAACTTCGATCCGGTGATTCCGTTTGATGAAGTGGTGGAAACCGCGAAGCGCGTCGCTCTGCAAATGCCGCGCGAACTGCGCTGCACGAATCTCGGAGGTTTATCGATTACACCGACTTCGCAGGCGCTCGAACTTCGCCTGGCGAGCAAGAAGTCGGCCGGCTGCGGTTCGGGTTGCGGCTGCGGCGTTGCCGCGCCGCTGTCGCTGTCAGCAACCGGAAAATAGCTCTGCTCTAAACACACAATCGGATCGCAACGGTTGTGCCGGCTGCGCAAGATCAGGCATTGTCCAACTGCACCGGTCGTACCGTCCACGACGTTCGCGAGGTTCCGTTGGCGGGGATCAGCCTGCTATCAAACTGCTGATTGCCTCAAGCAGACTATTGCTCGCGCCGAATGATACCCGTAGCAGAGCCAATGCCGACATTCTGCGACGGACGCAAGGACGCTCAGACTGAATGGATTTGGGGCAGAACCGTCATAGCCGTCAGCGGCCGCACGTACGCGCCACAAAATCAAAGTTTTTGGCGTGTACGGCATTGCGACCTAGGGTTCTTTGATTCACAACGCTTGCCGGTTGACAGGGCTGCCAGCGCCAACCGCCCAGCCGATGCCTGATTCCAAAAAAAGCTGCCAAGGCTTATGGAGGAAGGCTTTATCAGGTCTCCATAAAACAAAAGGGTGCATGGCATGAGCCGGATTAACACGAATGTCAGTTCTTTGATCGCGCAGAAGACCTTAACCCGGTCGAATTCGCAACTGCAAGAATCGCTTAGCCGGTTGAGTTCGGGCGTGCGAATCAATTCAGGCAAGGATGACCCGGCCGGTTTGATCGCGAGCGAAAATCTCCGCCGCGATATCACCGCCTCTCAGCGAGCCATCGTCAACACCGAACGGGCCACCCAGTTGATCGCGACGGCCGACTCGGCCCTGGGCCAGATCAGCAATCTGCTCAACGATATCCGCGGCCTGGTAACCGAGGCGGCCAACACGGGCGTACTCAGCAGCGAACAAACCGCTGCGAACCAGTTGCAAGTCGATGCTTCGCTGGAAGCCATTGACCGCATCTCGCAAGTGACGACCTTCCAAGGCCGCAAGCTGTTGGACGGAAAACTGGACTTCCTCACGGCCACGTCGGCTGGCGGCACGTCGGTGATCGACCTGAACATTCAGAAAGCCAACTTGGGCTCGGCCGGCACACTCGATGTGCAAGTGGACATCTCCGCCGCGGCCACGCAAGCGGCGATCACCAATACGGGCGGCATCAACTACGGTGCGGGAACTGCCGCGACCGGAGCGATCACCCTGCCCACCGTAACGACTCCCGAAGCCCAAGCCTCGGGTAACCTGAGCCTGGCGAGCGGACCCGGTGTTATCAACATTCAAGCCGTGGCTGGTGGCGCTGCTGCCGGGGCGACCGGAAATGCGACAGACGTTACGGTGCAGGCTGCCGCCGATGTCGCCCAAGCGACCGGCTTTGTTTCGCTGGCCAACTCGGGCGGTGTCATTAGCGTGACCGCCGCTGCTGGTGGTGCTGCCGACGGAACCGTTGGCAACGCGACGGACGTTACCTTCCAAGCTGCGGTCGACATCGCTCACGGGTCGGGTACTTTGAACCTGGCGAACACCGTCGGTTCAATCAACATTTCGGCGGTCGCCGGCGGGGCAGCCCAAGGGGCCACGGGCAACGCGCTGACCATCGTGTTGCAGAACGGTGCCAGCACGGTTGCCAACTATAACTCAGGCACGAACACGTTGACCATCGACGTCCTCGCCGGTGCCAACGTTACCGCGATCAACGCTGCGATCGACGCCACCGCAGCCTTCAGCTCGACGGTCGGTTCCGGCGGCGCAGCGGTGTATAATAACGCCGACAACAGCGCTGGCTTGGCCGGTGTGCTCACGGGCGGCAGCAACGGCACCACGGCCGCTGCTTACAACAGCGGCACCAATGTTGTGACCGTCAGTGCCGCGCTCGGCGCCACGGTGACTAACCTGACGACGGCGATCAACGGGCTCACCGACTTCAACGCGACGGCAACCTTCGGTGGCGGAAATACGTATCAAACCACTGACAATGGCGCCAATACCGATCCGCTCGCCGGCGGTAACAACGGTACGACTTCGGTCAGCTACAACTCCGGCACGAATCTCATCACGGTGAACGCTGCCGTCGGCGCCACGGTGGGCAACATTGCCACCGCAATCAACGGCCTCACCGACTTCAATGCGTCGGCGCTCGTCGGTGGCGGCAACGCGATCGACTCGGCCGACTATGCCACCACCAACAACCTGCTCACGGGTGGCGTGGCACAAGTCACGGCGAACGACGTGATTACGATCACCTCGAACGCCACGGGCGCGGCCTTCAACGGCACGCTGACCTTCGCCGCCAACGGCAGCGTGGCCGCCAACGGCGTGAGCGTGTCGCAGACCGGCTCGAACATCACGGTCAATGTGAACAATGCCTCGACTTACGATGTGGATGACCTGGTCACCGCGATCCAGGGCCAACTGTCTAACTACACCGTGACGCGCACGGGTTCGGCTGGCGATGGCAGCTTTGTGGCCGCTTCCGAGACTTCGACTACTGCGGCCCTGACGGGCGGGATCAACGACACCGGCACGGGTTTGGGCGCGGACCTGGTTTTCAAGCTGTCGGGGTTCACGGGCTCGGAAGTTTTCAGTTTCTCGGCTGGCACCACCCTGACCAACGTGGTCAACAACGTCAACCTGTTGTCCGACTCGACAGGGGTCTCCGCCTCAATCAGCGGCGGAGCGTTGCTGTTGAATTCCGTTGCCTATGGCAGCGCCGCGTTTGTCGATGTGGATGTTCGCAGCGAGGGTGCGGGGGGAACGTTTACGGCGGGCCTGAGCGGTAACCGCGATACCGGTTCTGATGTCGTCGCCACGGTCAATGGAACCCAGGCCAACGGCTCCGGCAACAAGTTGTCGATCAATACCTCGACGCTAGAACTGAACCTCACGGTCACGGACGGCAGCAGCACCGATGTGAACTTCTCGATCAATGGCGGTGGGGCGGTGTTCCAACTCGGCCCCGACGTGGTGAGCAACCAACAAGCCCGCATTGGCATCGGCAGCGTGAACACCACGGAACTCGGCGGTGCGACGGGTCGCTTGTACGAACTCCGTTCCGGCAGCGGCCGCGATCTGCAAACGGACACTGCGGGCGCCGCTCGGATTATCGACGAGGCAATCACCAAGGTCACGCAACTCCGCGGCCGCTTGGGTGCGTTCCAACGAACGACGCTCGAAACCAACATCGCCTCGCTGTCGGACACCGTGACCAACCTGACCGCGGCCGAAAGCTCGATCCGCGACGCTGACTTCGCCTCCGAAAGTGCGAAGCTGACACGGGCTCAAATTCTGGTGCAATCGGGCACTTCGGTGCTCCAGATTGCCAACCAAAATCCGCAGAACGTGCTCGCCCTGCTCCGGGGTTAAGCCTGAAGCCCGGCAAGCTTTGATCATCTACCAGCCGCCGGCTTGAGAAATTCTCTGGCCGGCGGCTGATTTTATGCGCCGCGGTAACGGCAATTTCCCGCCGCCGAGCGCAAGCAATCTGCCGATACAAAGAGAATCCAACCTGAGGAATTGCCAGGCTGGAGTTAGCAACCCGCCTGTCACAGAGCAGCGTGCCGTATGGGTCGGATCACTTCCAGCATCGGTCTAGCTACCGGTCTTAACATTCAGGATACGGTCGACAAACTGGTCGCGCTCTCAGCCAGGCCGCGCGACCTGGCAACCCGGCGAAGCAAAACGATTGGCACGCGCCAAGCAGCCATTACCGATCTGACGGCCCTCACGCTGGGCGTACAGTTTGCCGCGCGGCGGCTAAAAAGCGAAAGCGTCTTCACCAAGAGCTCAGTCACCAGCAGTTCGAGCGTGCTAACGGCTGCCGCAACGGGCGCAGTAGGAGCCGGCACCTATCAATTCACGTCGGTACGCAAGTCCCAGAATGCCCACCTGCTCAGCGTGGGCCTGGCTGCCAAAAATCAGCCACTGGGAGCAGGGTCATTTTCGTTTCGCTTTGGCGGAGCAATCACCGAGGCTGTTTCGCTCGATCAACTGAATGGCGGCGAGGGTGTAACGCGCGGCAAAGTTCGCGTCACGGACCGCAACGGCTCGTCGGCCGTAATCGACTTGCGATTTGCACAAACCATCGAGGATGTCGTTGTCGCCCTTAACGCCGAGAGTGGCATTGAGGTATCCGCAAGCGTGCGGGGAGATCGTCTGCACCTGAGCGACCGTTCTGGCGGCACCGGAAACCTCCGCGTACAAGAAGTGTCTGGTGGCAGCACGGCGGCGGATCTGGGGCTGGCGAATATTAATGTTGCCGCAAGTACGGTGACAGGCACCGACATCCTGGCGCTCTCGAGCGGCCTGTCGTTAGGTCGCCTGAACGATGGGAATGGCCTGAGCCTTCGCACGGGCGTCAGCGATCTGTATATGACCATGCGAGATGGTACTTCGCTCGCAGTGGACTTCCATCGCGTCGGTCAGGCCGCCGCGGCAGCGACGGGCACGACCGCCGCCGCCAATGGACTGAACGCGCAGGTAAAACTGACTGCGAACACTGTCGGTGGGGCATTCGACGGCGTCCAGTTGCAGTTCATCGACTCGGGCAATGTGACCCAAGGCAGTGAAGTCGCCACGTATGACGCCCAGAACAAAATACTCACCGTCGATATCGATGGGGGCAATACAACCGCCGATGACGTGATCGCCGCCATCAATGTGACCCCCGCCACGAACTCAAACTTCACCGCAGCGCGCGCCGCCGGCGGCAGTGGCGTCGGGCTGGTCAACGTCGCCGACGAAGCGACTACCGCGGGCGGGGCTGCAGTCACCGCACGCCTTGAACAGACGCTCGGTGAACTACTGGCCACAATCAACGAAGCAGATCCCGCTCGGCTGCACGCCGAGATTGGTCCCGCTGGCGACCGCCTGGTGTTGACTGATCTGACCTCCAATACCGGCGGCACGTTTGCTGTTTCGAGCACGGCTGGAGGTTCACTCGCTGAAGATCTCGGACTGACTGGTATCGCCAGCGGGGGCACACTCACCAGCGGCCGATTGCAGGGCGGCCTCCAATCGCCGTTGCTCCGATCACTCAATGGCGGCCAGGGACTCGGAACGCTGGGCGGGATCGCGCTGACGGACCGCAGCGGCGCAACGGCCACCATCAATCTCGCGACCGCGGAATCACTCGATGATGTGCTGGTTGCTTTCGCGAACTCCGGCCTTGGTCTGCGGGCTGAGATCAATGCGGCTCGCAATGGCTTGCAGATTGTTGATACAACCGATGCGACGACCAGCAACCTGATTGTGGCCAATGCTGACGCCAACAACACCGCGACCAAGCTGGGTATCGTTGGCAGTGCGGCAGTGGATTCAATCCGCGGCACGACTCTATCGAAACAGATTGTCAGCGAGCAGACCCTGCTCAGCGATTTCAACGCGGGTCGGGGGGTAGCGAAGGGTTCGTTTCTCCTGACCGACTCCGCCGGGGCCGTCGGGGCGCTGAATCTGAACGTGCTCAATCCAACGACGATTGGCGATGTGATTACAGCCATCAATGCCCTACCGATCTCCGTGGAAGCCCGCATCAACGACACCGGCGACGGCATTGCTCTGATCGATCAAGCGGGAGGCGCTCTGCGGCTCAAGGTGCAAGACGTCGGCTCCGGCAAGTCCGCAACTGACCTGCGCTTGACAACGGACTCGATCGATACCACCATCGGCGGCAATCCTGCACAAGTCATCAGCGGAACGACTTCCTACTCCATTACGCTCGACGCAGACGACACGCTCACCGACTTGGCCAACAAACTGGGTGGTCTGAACGCCGGAGTTTCGGCCAGCGTGATCAGCGATTCGTCGGGGTCGTTACGGCATCACCTCTCGCTGGTGAGTAATGTGGCTGGACGAGCGGGGGATTTACTTGTGGACGGCAGTGCGCTGGGTCTGAAGTTCCAGGCCTTAGCCACGGCTCACGATGCTCTGCTGCAATTCGGCGGCGACGCTTCCGGCGGCCGCCTCACTTCGTCGTCCGGCAATACGTTTAAGGACGTGATTCCCGGCCTCAATGTCACCCTCAACGGCGCCTCGGCAGAATCGGTCTCGGTCAATGTCGCCCCGACTTCCACTGATATCGAAACGGCGGTGCAAACGTTTGTCGATCAGTACAACAGGCTGCGCGACAAGATTGCCGCGTACACGTTCTTCAACGAATCCGACAACTCCACCGGCGTCCTCTTCGGGTCCTCCGAGGTATTGCGCATCGAAGCCGATCTGGGCCGAGCGCTCACCAGTCGCTTTTTGGGCGAAGGAACGGTTCGCTCTTTCAACGAACTAGGGATCAGCACCGATGACAAAGGAAAACTGACACTCGACAAAACGCGCCTTCAAGCACGCTACGCCAGCGATCCAGAGGGGTTGCAGGCTTTCTTCACCGACGAAACCCACGGTTTTGCCGGCAAAGTCGATCAGGTAGTCGAAGCACTCGTCGGGCGCGATAACTCGGTACTGGTGAACCGGGCCCGCGTGCTGCAAAAGCAACTGGATGACTCCGCTGCCCGCATCGAATCACTGACCGCTTCACTCGAACGCCAGCGCGAACGACTAACTCAACAGTTCTACAACATGGAACTCGTGATCAGCAAAATCAAAAGCAGCTTGTCCTCGATCGAATCCATCAGGTACATCAATGCGAGTGGAGCGGGTTCCTAACTCGAATTGCGCAATCCAACTTGCAATCTTTAAGACTGGCCCCAGTCAGAGCTCAACCACCATGTCAGATCCCCACCAAATCTATCTGGAAACGCAAATCGCCACCGCCACACCGCAAAAGTTGCGGCTGATGCTGATCGAAGGGGCAATTCGACAGGCCCAACTCGCCCTGGATCATGGAGAACATGGTCGTGAGCCGGAATGGCTCGCCGCAGTTGGTCGTTGCCGTTCGATTGTGGCCGAACTCATGGACGGGATTCGCGATGACGGCAGCCAACTCGTACGTCAGGTGATTGACATTTACGCCTTCATATTCAGCGCGCTGAACCAAGCACAATCGCAGCGGAATCAAGCTCGGCTCGAGGATGTCCTCCGCGTGTTACAGGAAGAGCGGCAAACCTGGCAACAAATCTGTTTCGAATTAACGGCGGCCCCCGTTGCCCCCGGACCAAGGAGCGCGAACCAATACGAGATGCTCGCCCCCCGCCGCGTCGACGCCGATTACTCCGCCGGCTATTCCGCCCCAAATAGGCTGACGACCAATGCACCCGCCATCAGCAGCGGGTTTTCGCTGGAAGGTTGAAGTCGAGAGGGCGAGTGGGAGACAAGGAGAGGGCGAGAAAACACCAGACGATTTCTTGTCTCCCACTCTCCCACTCCTGTTATCCCGCCCCGCCCCTTGCGGTTCCAACAGCAGACGCCATCATTAACGGCTGTCGTTTTCGCTGTTCAAAGGATTCGCTGGCATGTCTGTTCTTGCTCGAATTGAAGCCGCTCATCTCATTCGCGTGGGGCACAGCCCCGATCCGGATGATGCGTTCATGTTCTATGCCCTCGCCAAGGACTGCATCGAGACGGGCAAGTTCCGCTTCGAGCACGAACTGGTCGATATCGAAACGCTCAACCGCCGCGCGTTTCAGGGCGAATTGGAACTGACCGCGCTGAGCCTGCATGCCTATGCCTATCTGGCCGATAAGTATCTGCTCTGCACTTGCGGCGCGAGCATGGGCGATAACTATGGCCCGATGGTCATTGCCCGTGAACC
>JAYTUF010000231.1:0-9298 GCA_043744755.1 Anatilimnocola sp. | reverse complement strand
CGTGTCGAACAGGAAACCAAACGCGTATATCCGTATCGGTCGCAACTCAACCCGTTAGAATGGCCCCTGGCCGCATAGCGGACGACCGGTTGCGCCCGATGCAATTGCACTTCGCCAAGAACTGCCCGAGAATACGGATGATCTCGCCATCTTCTTGGATTTGCGCGGAAGTGATCGCGTCTATGTCACTTGCGATATCCATCAACGATCCAGACCCTCGGAGCTAATCGCCTTGAAGGAGTCCGGTGTAACGGCCCTTTTTCTTGGGCCCTTTTGGAATAAGAAGCTGTTCTGGAGCCAGGCGGCGTGGCTCGCAACACATTGGGTCAGGATTGACGGATTTGCGCGGGGAGTGCAGCGCGGCACATGTGCCGAAATCAAAGAGAATGGCAGAGCGTCAGTGTTTTAGATTTGAGCTCGTCGACTCTTGCAGCAGCACGTTCGCATGGTCGTGCATTGCGTCGCGTTGCACCAATTTCTCACGGTTTGTTATACTTTAGCTTCTCGGTAACATCGTTCATAACACGGAGGCAAGCATGTCCACGGCCGCACTTCCCGCGGGGATCAAGACCGATATTACGCAGTGCATCGGCAACACGCCGCTGGTGCTATTGCGACGGATCACGGAGGGCTGCGTGGCGACGGTCGCGGGCAAAATTGAGAACATGAACCCGCTCTGGAGCGTGAAGGACCGAATCGCGCGGGCGATGATCGAAGCGGCGGAGCAGGCCGGCATGATCAAACCGCATACGGTCATCATCGAACCGACCAGCGGCAATACGGGCATTGGCCTAGCTTATGTTTGTGCTGCCCGCGGATACAAGCTGGCCGTGACCATGCCGGAAAGCATGTCGGTCGAACGCCGCCGGCTGTTGAAGGCGTTGGGCGCCGAGATCATTCTCACGCCGGCCGCGGAAGGTATGCCCGGCGCGGTTCGTCGCGCGGAGGAGATCGCCAAGAATGAGCCGGATAAGTATTTGGTGCCGCAGCAGTTCAAGAACCCCGCCAATCCGGAAGTCCATCGCCGGACGACGGCCGAGGAAATCTGGCGCGATACCGACGGCCGGGTCGATTTTCTCGTCTCCGGCGTCGGCACGGGCGGCACCATCACCGGCGTTTCGGAAGTGATCAAAGCCCGCAAGCCGAGCTTCCAAGCCATTGCCGTCGAACCCGCGAACAGCCCGGTCATTACGCAAAAACGCGAAGGCAAACCGCTGCAGCCCGGCCGGCATACCATTCAAGGCATCGGCGCCGGCTTTATTCCCGACGTGCTCAACGTGAACATCATTGACGAAGTGGTGCTGGTGAAGGATGAAGACGCCGCTGAGACCGCCCGCCGCATGTCGACCGAAGAAGGCATCTTTGGCGGCATCAGTTGCGGCGCCGCGGCTTGGGCGGCGGTGCAAGTGGCCAAGCGACCCGAGAATGCCGGCAAACTGATTGTTGTGGTGCTGCCGGACTTGGGCGAGCGGTATCTATCGACGCAGTTGTATCCAGAATAGTAGTTTCTCGTTGGAAGTTCCTTGTTGGAAGTTAATCATGCTATCCGAAGCCACGCTGAAGAAACTTGTTAAGTTCGATACGCCGACGATCTGCAACGTGATCGAGCTGTTCGATGTCATCCCGCGCAACCGTGGCTATATGGACGCGCGGGTGAAGTGCAACTTCCCCGAGTTTCCGCCCGTCGTGGGTTACGCTTGCACTGCGGGGTTTCGCAGCGATGCGCCCCCGAAGGGTGGCGATGCTTACGGCAGCATTCAAAAGCAGCTCGAACAGTTCGAAGCACTCCCCGGTCCCGCGATGGTCGTGTTTCAAGACCTCGACGATCCACAGGCTGCGGCTGTCTTCGGCGAAGTGATGTGCAGCACCTACCAGGCCTTCGGTTCCAGCGGCCTGATCACCAATGGCGCGGGGCGCGACCTCGAACAAGTCCGCGCTTTGAAATACTCCGTCTTCACGGGCTCCACCATTTGCTCGCACGGCTACTGCCACATGTTGCACCTGGGCCTGCCGGTGCGCGTTGGTGGCCTGATGGTCAACCAAGGGGACCTGCTCCACGGCGATGCTAACGGCGTGACCAGCATCCCGCTCGACATCGCCGCGGAAGTGGCCGACGTCTCGGAAGAATTCATCGCCGCGGAAGACATTGTGATGAAATACGTGAAAGCCCCCGGCAAGAAGAATATCGCCGAATACGACAAGCTGCGGAAAGAGTTCCAGGCCGTCGCCGGAGCGCTCGGCAAGCGGGTTTCGCGGAAGACATAAAGCATGTTTGAAAAGTTGCATCCATTGGTTTAGGATGCTTAGTAGAAATCATGTTCTCGGCGGAATCTCTTCCATGACTTCAGCCCCAACACAAGACGCTTGTTTTTCACCGCTCGATTTTGCAGCGGAACTCTTGCAACAAAAGGCGAGAACGACTGCTATTGAGCTTGAGTTAGCGCAGGTTCGCGCAGAACTGAATCGACTTCGAGGAGAAGTTGATTCGCCAATCGCCGTTATCGAAGCCAGCGAGTTAACCGCTGCGGTGAGCATCACGCACCAGGTGTTTAACACGGAGCCCACGCTCGAAACCATGTACGATCCGGAGGAACCCGAATTTCCGTTCGTACTGTTTACGGTGAAGTACTCCGGCGAGCCGAGCCAGATGCTCGCGAAGCGACGCGATTGGCATGAGCGCGTTCGCGAGCACATTGTCGCTCCCAGCAACCATCCCCGACTTTGCATTGTCCCCGAATGAAATGATTCCAGTCGAGTTCATTTCGTTTGCCGGAAAAGTGGTCGCCTTTGGACAGGCAGGCGCACGCAGTGCCATTAGCCGCGCCTACTATGGCGTCTTCCATGAATGCCGCGATGTGTTGCAACAACTGGGCGTTCGCATTCCCGGCAGCGGCGTTGCACACGTCATTTTGGAAAACTATCTGAAGACGACCAAACACTCCGTTGCGAACCTCATCGGCAACTATCTTTCCGATCTTCATTCGCTGCGAGTGAAAGCCGACTACGATCTTACCGACCTCCGTAGCCAGTCAAAGGCGGTCGCTCAACAGAATGTCGTACTGGCGATTGAGACGTTGCGCTTGCTCGCCGAATATCGCACAGCCTGCCTTGCCAACGACGCCATCCGCCAGGATTTGCTGCAGGCCGTGGCGAAGGTGGATGCAGTCCGGCAGGTGCGGAAGTAAGCGGCGGTTTTGTCTCACTCGAAGTTGGCTTTCTCTGGCGTCCGTCGCCGCAATCAGCCATAATTGGCAACTGGTGGATCGCGTGCATTCCCGCCAATCCACTCCCGCCAGATTTTGCCTCACCCATCACCGAGGGCGACTTTCATGCTCCGTCCCCGCGACTTAATTGCTTGCATTATCGGCCTGATCGGCGTCCATTTTTCGTCGGCATCGGCTGCCGATGCTTCGCTCATCGCTCAGCCCGCGGAGGTGAAGTTGCAAGGCAACTTCGCCCGCGCACAACTCGTGATTGTGGAGGCAGATTCGGCGAGCGCGGAAAAAGTTTCGCGCCGCAGCAACGATGTTACGGCGCTCGCCAAATATGAATCGTCGGACCCAGCGGTTGTTTCGGTGAATGCGGCCGGACAGTTGCGGGCGCTGAAGAATGGCGCTGCGAAGATCAAGGTCTCGCATGGTTCGCAGCAGTTGAAATTGCCGGTGAACGTCGGCGGGATCATCGAAAACCCCTCGGTCAACTATCTCGAACAAATCCGGCCGATCCTGGCTAAAAACGGCTGCGCGATGGCGGCCTGTCATGCGGCCCAGCATGGGCAGGGTGGCTTTAAGTTGTCGGTGTTTGGTTTTGAACCGGATAAAGACCGCGCCGCGATGATCCGCGATTCGATTGGCCGGCGGGTGAGTTTTGTCGCTCCCGAGCAGAGCTTGCTGCTCCTCAAGCCGACGATGCAAACGCCGCACGGTGGTGGGCGGCGGCTGGACAAGGGTGCCGTCGATTATCAAATGCTCGTCGCCTGGATCAACGGCGGGGCGCCACCGCCGGCCAAGACCGAAAACGCGGTGAAGAAGCTGCACGTCTTTCCTAAAGAGCGGCTGGGCCAGGTCGGCATGTCGCAGCAACTGCGCGTCGAAGCCGAATACGCCGATGTGCAGCGGCACGATGTTACCCACTGGTCTAAGTTCGATTCTCTCGACGACGGCATCTGCACCGTCACCCGCGATGGCCTCGTCACGACCGTCGGCAAGGGCCAAGGGGGCGTGATGATTCGCTTCGAAGGACAAGCCGATACCACGCTGTTCGTCATTCCCTATGCCGGCAAGATCGAACTGGCCGGCTGGCAGAACAACAACCAGGTCGATGAACTGGCCGCGATCAAATTCCGCGAACTGGGCATCGAACCTTCGCAACTGTGTGACGACGCCACGTTCCTCCGCCGCGCGTTTCTCGATTCCATCGGCACGATACCTTCGACCACCGAGACTAAAGCCTTTCTCGAATCGGCCGATCCGGATAAGCGAAAGAAACTAGTCGACCGCTTGCTGGGTCTGACTGGTGATCCCGCGCAGGACATTTACAACGATGCTTACGCGGCCTATTGGTCGCTGAAGTGGTCCGACCTGCTCCGCAACACCAGTGCCGATCTGGGCGAGCAAGGCATGTGGTCGATGCACAATTGGATCCGCGAGTCGTTCCGCACGAACAAGCCTTTCGATCAATTCGTCCGTGAGCTGATCACCGCCCGTGGTTCGCTGTATAGCGTCGGCCCCGCGAACTACTTCCGCATCAATCGCGATGCCCCGGCGCTCGCCGAATCCACGGCGCAGTTGTTCCTCGGCGTGCGAATGGAATGTGCCAAATGCCATCATCATCCGTTTGAGAAGTACAGCCAGGAAGATTACTACGGCCTGGCCGCGTTCTTCTCGCGAGTCGGCACCAAGAGCAGCGAAGAATTCGGCCTGTTTGGCGGCGAGCAAGTCGTTGTTGTCCGCGATACGGGCGATGTGCGGCATCCGCTCACCAATCAGTTGATGAAGCCCAAAGCGCTCGAAGCGGCGGAGATGGATCACCCGCTCGATCGCCGGATGCCGCTGGCTGACTGGCTGACGGCGAAGGACAACAGCTACTTCGCCCGCAGCGTGGTGAATCGATACGTCGCCTTCTTGCTCGGTCGCGGCCTAGTGGAGCCGGTCGATGATCTTCGCTCCACCAACCCGCCCAGCAATCCAGCGCTCATGGATGCACTCGCAAAAAAGTTTGTCGAAGAAAAGTTCAGCCTCAGGCAACTGATGCGCGAGATCATGAACAGCCGGCTGTATCAACTCGATTCGCAACCCACGGCGAGCAACGCGGCCGATAATGTTTTCTACAGCCACTTCGCCGTGAAGCGTCTCACCGCGGAGCCGCTCGTCGATGCGCTCGACCGCGTGACGATGGTGCAAACCAAGTACAAAAACCTGCCGCTAGGCACGCGGGCGATTGAACTGCCGGATGCCGAGTATGGCGATTACTTCCTGAGCACCTTCGGCAAGCCCAAGCGGGTCAGCGTCTGCGAATGCGAACGGCCGCTCGATCCGAGCCTATCGCAAGCGCTGCACACGCTGAACGGCGATACGCTGGCGAACAAAATTTCCGATAAGAAGGGGCGGATTGCCACGCTACTGGCCGCGAAGAAATCGTCGGAGGAGATTGTCGAAGAGATTTATCTCGCCACGCTTTGTCGTCTCCCCTCCACCGCGGAACGGGCCCAGGCTCAGCAGTTTCTGACCGAGCACGACAACGCGGAAGAGGTCTATCAGGATTTGCTCTGGGCGATTATTAATAGCAAGCAGTTCTTGTTTGTTAGGTAGTTGCCACCTCATGAAACCGAAACTGACTTCCGGTCAAATGGGAATCGCGATTCTCTGTTAGGCACCGGCTTCAGAGACTGTCCGGCTTTCGGACCGGCCTTGAACCCGAAGGGTTCGCAGCCCTTAGCCCCGGGTTGAGGCGTTAGCCGATACCCGGGGAAAACGGGAAATCATCCCCCGATCCCGCAGGGATCGCAGCTTCACGGCGCTGTGATCCCTGCGGGATCGGGGGATGGAATATTACTCGGGAACCCCAGGTGTCGCTGCGCTCAACCTGGGGCTAATCGCTTGGATCCCTTCGGGATCGATTCAAATGCACTAACAAAGCCGGACAGTCTCTGAAGCCGGTGGCTAAAAAGCACAAGTGAATGATTCCATTTCAAAACGAATATTACAACTTGTTCAGCAAACGGCCCCGGAACGGACTCGCTCTGCCCGCTGTCCCTTTCGCCCGCTTTTGCCGCCAGTTACGATAACGGCCTTCTCTCCATTCGCTTTCACCCTGCTATTGACTCCGATGACCAAACCGCTCGCTCAGTTGCTCGCCGTTCTGGCTTGTTTCGTGCTGCTGATCGCGGTGGGCTGCAATGTGGGCGTTGCCCAGGCCGTGCAGCCCGCCGCCGCGGTGGCAGAACACGGCGATCATGGCGCGGAAGCTCATGGCGGTCATGCCCTGATGGCCCTGAAGATGCCGCTCATCACCGTGCTACCCTTTGCCCTGCTGCTCCTCTGCATTGCGATCCTGCCGCTCTTCAGTCCGCATTGGTGGGAGCACAATAGCAACAAAGCCATCGTGGTCGCTGCCTTGGCGATTCCCTTGATGGTTTATTTGGTGGCGGCGTGGGGCGGCGCGGGAGTCAATGAGATTATCGAGAAGACCAAGGAGTACGTCTCGTTCATGATCCTGCTCGCCGCGCTTTATGTCATCAGCGGCGGCATTTACATCCGCGGCTCGCTCAACGGCACGCCGCTGGCCAACACCATGCTCCTCGGGCTCGGGGCTTTGCTGGCCAGCGTGATTGGCACGACGGGCGCTTCGGTGCTGCTCATTCGACCGTTGTTGCGGGCCAACAAGACTCGGAAGAATGTGGCGCATGTCGTCGTGTTTTTCATCTTCGTGGTCTCGAACTGCGGTGGACTATTAACGCCGCTGGGCGATCCGCCGCTCTTCATGGGCTTTTTGAAGGGTGTTCCCTTTGAATGGACCATTATCCGCCTTTGGCCGCAGTGGCTGATGGTCAACATTGTGTTGCTGGTGATCTTCAATATCTGGGATCAACTCGCGCTCGCCCGTGATGAAAAGGTTCGAGTTGGCTCCCAGTTGGAAGAAGCCCTGAAGCACGAGCCCGTCGGCATTTCCGGTGGCCTTAATTTCCTATTCTTGTTGGGCGTGGTGGTCACGATCTATTGCTCTGGCAATTACAAACTTCCGGGCGACAAACCCTGGCCTTATGGCATGCAGGAAGGCATCATGGCCGCTCTGGCCATCGCCGCTTATCTGACGACCAGCAACGAAAACCGCGCGAGCAATAAGTTCACCTTCGGCCCCATCATCGAAGTGGCGGTCCTGTTCATCGGCATCTTCATCACGATGGCGCCGGCGCTCTTGATCCTTAATGCCTGGGGTCGGCCGGTCGGTGGCCGCGAGATTCTGGGCATGAAGTTCGGCCTTAGCGAACCCTGGCAGTTTTTCTGGGTCAGCGGCGTTCTGTCCAGCTTTCTCGATAACGCCCCCACCTACATGACAATGGCCGCCACCGCTTGTGGCCTCGACAATATCACGCCCGAAGGCTCCACCTACTTGAAGACGTACTTGGAACAGGGCGGCGAGAAAGGAGTGCGGGCGGCGAAGCTCCTCGCGGCCATCTCATGCGGGGCGGTGTTCATGGGGGCGAATACTTATATCGGCAACGGACCCAATTTCATGGTCAAAGCCATCGCCGAAGAGAACAACGTCAAGATGCCAAGCTTCTTCGGTTACATGCTCTATAGCTGCAGCATCTTGATTCCGATCTTCATCGTGGTGACGTTCATCTTCTTCCGATCGTAGTTCTTCGCTTTCCGGAGCCTGCCGATGTCGAGCGATTCCTTTTCCGAGACCACCACCAGGTCGTTCGGTTCGCGCATTACTGGCGCCGTCGTGGGCCTGATCTTCGCCCCCATCGCGCTCCTCGGGGGCAGCTATCTGCTGTTCTGGAACGAAGGGAACGCGGTGCATACCGCGCAGAGTCTCGATGAAGGTGAGAAGCAGGTCGTCGCGATCGCGGCCGACAGAATCGATCCCGCCAATCTTGGCAAGCTGGTGTATGTGACCGGCGAAACGGCGGTGACGGACACGCTGAAGGATCCGCAGTTCGGCGTGAGCGCGACCGAAATCAAGCTGCTCCGCGTGGTCGAGATGTTTCAATGGACGGAGAACAAGCAAACCAGCCGCCAGAACAATCGTGAGACCACGACATACAATTACACTCGCAAGTGGACTGAATCGCCGGAGAACTCACAGAGCTTTCACAAAAGCGGCCACGATAACCCGGGCTTGATGCCGCTGCACTCACATCAGGAAATCGCGAACCGCGTCACGCTCGGTGCGTTCACGCTCAGCGATTTACAGATCGCGCAGACAGACATCCCCGCCAATCGCCAGCCGCGGAACATCACGCCCGAAGAGTTCGCCGCGATGCCCGAAGAAGTCCGCCGTGATGCAGAACAGCGCGAGGGTGAGCTGTATCTGCCGGTCGCCCGCTGGTTGCCGCATGCGCCGAAAGAACGAAAGCGGTCAACATGTTCCGCACCGAGGCGCTCACCTCACCGCAGATGTTCGAATTGGCCCGCGCCGATAATAACATGTGGGCTTGGATCTTCCGCGGCATCGGCCTGGGCGTCGTGTTCGCGGGCTTCATGCTGCTGATGGGTCCGATCTCCGCCATCAGCGAGTGGATTCCGTTCCTCGGCAGCCTGATCAGCGTCGGCCTATTCGTGTTCGCCATCGCCGGCACGCTCCTCACCGGCTCGGTGATCATCTCCGCCGCCTGGCTCTTCTATCGCCCCGTCCTGGCCATCGGCCTCCTGCTCGCCGCGGTGGTCCTGGCTTGCGGACTATGGTATCTGTTCCGCCGCCGCAAACCAGAATCCCTATCGCACACCAGTGGGCTGGAAATTGTAAGCTGAGCCGGCTGATAACCATTTTGATAACCCTTTCGGTGACTGTTTTCACCGGCTGCTGACTGGCCTTAACGCCATAGGCAGCAATCGGTTACGCGTTATCGAACAGGTGTTATCAGCCAAAAACTGATAACGGGTGATAACAGTTTGCTGGCCCACTTGATAACCCCCCAGTGAGGCTCGACGGCAGCATACTGCCTGCCTGTCTGTCATCAACAAACGCTTATGTAGAGTCGAGAAGTGGCGCGGTGGTTTAGGTGCGGCCTATCATGTTGGCTGGCTCTTTCGTTTGCCAGTGCCTCACTAGCCTCACCGTGCTCCGTTTC
>JAYTUF010000230.1:0-9302 GCA_043744755.1 Anatilimnocola sp. | reverse complement strand
CGAATTCTGGGAGACGAACGAATTTGGCCTTACCAGATTTCGCACAGCACTTCGCCGCCGATGTTCCGCTGCCGCGCTTCGCGGTCGCTGACCACTCCGCCGCTGGTGCTCAAAATGGTGATACCTTGCCCGTTCAACACGGGGCGGAGCTCCTTGGCCCGGCGAAACACACGCCGGCCTGGTGAACTGATCCGCTTGATGTGCTGAATCACGTGCTCGCCGCTGGGCCCGTATTTGAGTTCCAGGCGCAACTGCGGCACGGGTTCAATTTCGACGACCTGCCAGTCCCAGATGTAGCCTTCGCGCTTGAGCACATCGGCCAAGCCTCGCTTCACCAGGGAATGGGGCACATCCACGTGGGGCCGCTCTACCGAGACGGCATTTCGGATGCGGGTCAACATATCCGCGATTGGGTCGGTCAACATGGTTACGGAGGACCCCTCTTACCAACTGGCCTTACGAACACCGGGAATCAACCCGCGGTCCGCGAGCTTACGAAAACAAATACGACAGATGCCGAACTTCCGGTACACGGCCCGCGGGCGACCGCACATCTGACAACGCCGCTTAAACCGAGTGGGATACTTCGGCGTCAGCTTGTTCTTGGCAATCTTCGATTTGCTTGCCACTGGTTTAACTCACCTGCAAAAAATGGACATAAAACGCTATTCAACTTAACGCGTCGATTTGACGCGATGGGCGTTACTACTTCAGTTGCAATGTTCTCTAAACTACTTCGCAGCCGCCGCTGGCTTCGGTTCCTTCGGAGCTGGCTCGGCCTGGAACGGCACACCCAGAATCTTGAGCAGCTCGCGCGACTCATCATCCGAGGCATTCCGCACGACAAACGTAATGTTCATCCCTTGCACTCGCAGATACTTATCCGGATTTAATTCAGGAAACACGAGCTGTTCCGACAAACCCATGCTATAGCTGCCGTTGCCATCGAAGGCTTTGCGATTCACGCCGCGAAAGTCGCGGACGCGAGGCAAGGCAATCGACACCAGACGATCAAAAAACTCGTACATCTTCCGGCCACGCAACGTCACTTTGCAGCCGATGGGCATGTCTTCGCGAAGCTTGAACGCCGAAATCGCCTTCCGCGACTTGGTGATGATCGGCTTCTGGCCGGTGATCAACGCCATCGCTTCCACAGCGGTTTCGAGGTGCTTTTTTTCCTGCGTCGCAATGCCGACCCCCATGTTCACGACAATCTTTTCGAGCCGCGGCAAGGACATCGGATTCTTCCGCCCCAGCTTTTCCGACAAAGCGGGGAGGGCTTCTTTTTCGTATTTTGTCTGCAGACGCGGCGGACCAGCGGGACCCTTCGGTTCCGCGGCGGCGTCGGCCTCTTTGGCTTTGGATTTGGATGCTTTGGCCACTTCTAATTACCTCTCGTTACCGACCTTGATCGATCGCAGCCTACCTGGTCGCGGCCTTGTTCTTCGGCTTGGAAATCTCACCCAGCGACGCTTTGCACTTGCGGCAAATCCGCTGCTTGGTGCCGTTCTCCAACAGCTTTACGCCCGTTCGCACGCCCTTGCCGCACTTGGGGCACATCAAGAGCACGTTGCTGATTTGAATCGGCATCTCTTTCGAGAGCCGACCACCTTGCGGATTCCGCTGGCTGCGGCGGACGTGCTTGTACACGCGGTTTACGCCTTCCACCGTCAGGCGGCCGACCTCCCGGTCAATGTGCAGCACTTTGCCTTTGACGCCCTTATCGCCGCCGGCAATCACTTCCACGATGTCGTTCGATCGAATGTGCATTAGACCACCTCGCTCGCCAGGCTGACGATCTTCATAAATGCCATTTCACGCAGCTCGCGGGCGACGGCCCCGAAAATACGCGTGCCACGGGGATTGTTGTCCGCATCGATGAGCACCACCGCGTTGCTATCGAATTTCACATAGCTGCCATCCTTGCGGCGGGTGGGACTCTTGGTCCGAACCACCACGCAGCGGACGACGGCCTTCTTCTTGACTTCGCTGCCGGGGATCACACTTTTCACGCTGCAAATGATGATGTCGCCGATGCCCGCGGTCCGCTTCTTGGAACCGCCCAGCACCTTGATGCACATCACTTCTTTGGCGCCCGTGTTATCGGCGACTGCCATTCTGGTTTCTTGTTGAATCATCGATCGAATTCCTTATGTGGCTGCCGGTGGCAGTTGCAATTAAGCAGTAGCCGCCGCTTCGGCCTTTTTCGCAGCCGCCGCATCCGCCGTCACCGAAGCCTTGGCCTGCGTCACCACGCGGGTCAACACCCAGCGCTTCAGCTTCGAGAGGGGTCGCGATTCCTCGATCTCTACCGTATCGCCATTGTGCGAAATGCCTGCCGCGTCGTGGGCGTAGCAAATGGTCCGCTTCCGCATGGTCTTGCCATACACTTCGTGCTTCACCAGCCGGGCTACTTCCACGCGGCGCGTCGTCGAAGACTTATCCCGCGTCACCAGGCCAATCAATAATCGCTTAGGCATATTCCACCACCACTTCCATCTGCTTGCGTTATTTCTAACGACGTATCGCTATATCGTAATTACTTCGCTGTTGCTAACTGCGATGTTGACAACTTCGCCGACTGAGCCATTTCCCGCTGTGTTTGCACCGTCTTCACCCGGGCGATCAACCGCCGTTGCCGGCGCAATTCGCTGGGAACGTCAAGCCGCTCGGTCGAAGCCTGCATTCGCAGCTTGAACAGCGTCTTTTCGGTCTCTTCGATGGTGAGCCGCAATTGCTCATCGCTCATCTGTCGCAGTTCCACAGCTTTCATCCCACTAACCCTTCACCAACACGTTTAAATAATGACCTGCGTAATCGCAGCGAAAACTCAGGCAGGACGACGGCGAACCATGCGGCAAGGAATCGGCATCTTGTGGGCGAGACGGGCAAAGCAAAGCTTCGCCTGGGCCTCGGTCACGCCAGCCAATTCAAACAGCACGGTCCCTTCCTTCACCACCGCCACCCAGTGATCCGGTTCGCCCTTGCCCTTACCCATGCGGGTTTCGAGCGGACGAGACGTCACCGACTTGTGCGGAAAAATTCGGATATACAAACGACCTTCGCCGCGGATATATTGCTGGGCAGCAATACGTCCCGACTCAATCGTGGTGGCCTTAATCCAGCCACCCATCAGCGCCTGCAAACCAAAGTCGCCGAAGACCACGCGATTACCGCGAGTGGCCTTACCTTTTATACGTCCTCTTTGGCTTTTTCGGTGCTTCACTCGCTTGGGCATCAGGGCCATCGGTCGCGTCTCCCTCGTGCATTCCTTGATTCACCCAGACCTGGACACCGATGTTCCCCTGGGCAGTGGCGGCTTCGGTAAAGCCGTAATCGATCTTCGCCCGCAACGTGCTGAGTGGCAGCGAGCCGGCCGATGCTTTTTCGCATCGCGCCATTTCCGCTCCGCCCAACCGGCCGGCCAACTGAATCTTCACTCCGCGGGCACCCGAATCCATAGTGGATTCAATCGCCCGCTTGATCGTCCGCCGGAAACTCGCCCGCTTCGCCAATTGCAGAGCAATCTCTTCCGCAATCAACTGGGCTTGAATCTCGGGACGGGCAATTTCTTCAATCTTCAAATTCACACGGCGGCCGGTGAGGTTTTGCAGTTCTTCCTGCAGAATCTCAACCTCCTGCCCCTTCTTGCCAATGATCAAGCCAGGCCGAGCGACATGCAGCACGACTTTCACTTCGTCGCGCGTCCGCTCGATCTCAACCCGGTCGATCCCGGCGCTCTTATATTCCCGGCGGGGATGGTCCTTGATGAACTTGCGAATCTTGAAATCTTCCAATAAGAGTTGCGAGAACTCCTTCTTGGAAGCGTACCAACGACTCCTCCAGCCGATCATGATCCCGGTTCGAAAGGCGACCGGATTCACTTTTTGACCCATAAATAGTCCTCATCCCGCTAACTGTTCGATCTCTCACTTAGAGCGACAAATTTTACAGCTCGGAGATTTCCTCGAGTGCCACGTGGATGTGAGCCGAACGCCGTTTGATCATGTAAGCCATACCGCGCGAAACAGGGCGAATCCGCTTGAACATCGGGGCGCCATCGACCCGAGCATCGGTCACCACCAACTGTTCCACGCGAATCGTCTTGCCGGGATTCTGGTCCGGGTCTTGCGCGTTGCCGAGAGCGCTCTTCAGCACCTTCTCAAGCAGCCGGGCGCCCCGCTGCGGTTGATATTTCAAAATGTCAAGCGCTTCGTCGGCAAACTTGCCGCGAATCATATCGGCCAAGGGGCGCACCTTGCGGGCGCTGATCCGAATGTATTTGTGCGATGCTTTGAATGCCATATTGAAAACCTTCCGAAAATCGCCCGCGGCTCACAAGGAACCCAGCCAGTGCCTACCGCGCTTCTTTCTTCGTCTTGCCGCCGTGGCCTTTGAACGTCCGCGTCGGAGAGAACTCGCCCAGGCGATGGCCGACCATTTCTTCCGATACAAAGACCTTCAAGTGAGCCTTGCCGTTGTGAACCATGAAGGTCAACCCGACAAACTCCGGCACAATCGTGCAGGCCCGCGCCCAGGTCTTGATCGGCTCCTTAGAGCCGCCATTCAACTGGGCTTGCACCTTCTTGTACACGTTGGGGTCAACAAAGGGCCCCTTTTTGCTCGAACGACTCATGTACAACTCTCGCTAAAACGAACCTGACAGCAATTCTTGCCAAACTTGATTCAATGACCGACTATTTCAATTTCAACTGACCATTACGGCGCGACTTGCGGCGGCGAACGATGGACGTGTTCGATGGCTTGCGACGCTTCCGCGTCGAACCACCCTTCGCCAGCACGCCTTCCGGACTTACCGGGTGGCGACCACCCTTGGTGCGACCTTCACCACCACCGTGCGGGTGATCGACTGGATTCATCGCGGTGCCGCGGACGTAAGGACGAATCCCCTTCCAACGGTTGCGACCGGCTTTGCCGATCACGATGTTCATTTGTTCGGAATTACCCACCATGCCGATGGTGGCCCGGCAGGTGGATGGAACCTTGCGAATTTCGCCGCTAGGCAGCGAAATCTGGGCCCACTCGCCATCGCGGGCCATCAGCACCGCGCTGCACCCGGCGGCGCGGCACAACTTGGCGCCGCTCCCTGGCAGCAGCTCAATCGCGTGAATCTGCGTGCTCAGCGGAATCCGGCTGATCGGCATCGCATTGCCGACCGTGGGGGTCGCATCAACGCCATTTTCAATCGCCTGGCCCGCTTTCAAACCATCGGGGGCCAGAATATATCGCTTTTCGCCATCCGCATAAAACAACAGGGCAATCCGGCAGTTGCGGTTGGGGTCGTATTGAATCGAATTGACCTTGGCTGGCACGCCATCCTTATTGCGGAGGAAGTCGATCAAGCGGTATTGCTGCTTGTGACCACCGCCCCGATGCCGGGCCGTGATGCGACCTTGATTATTGCGTCCGCCCGTCTTGCGCAGTGGCCGCAGCAGTGACTTCTCCGGCTTGGCGCCGGGCGTCAACTCCGCGAAGTCGCTCACGCTCGCGCCGCGGCGTCCTGCGGTGACCGGCTTGTATTGTTTGATACCCATGACTGACCTTATTACTATCGCACTGGCTTAATACACCAAGAGGCGAAACTGAATAGACCGGCTCTTAGAACTGGCTCTTAGAAGAAGTCGATGCGATGCTCGGCGTTGAGCGTCACCAGGGCCTTCTTCCAACTCTTGGTCGAACCTGCTTTGAACTTATGCCGCCGGGCTTTGCCCAAGCGATTCTGCGTGCGAACCTTATCGACTTTCACGTTAAACAATTCTTCCACGGCGCGGCGGACATCTTCTTTGGTCGCCAGCGGATTCACCTCAAACGCATACTGGTTGTAACGCGTCGAGCGATGCATGCCCTTTTCCGTTACCAAGGGACGCAAGATCACTTGATAGCTGGGGAGCGCACCGGGCGAAGATACGGTAATGGTCTCGTTGCTCATGCTTAGACCCCCCCGCCGTTAGCGGATGGCTTTTTGCTGCGATCACGAATCGCGTCGAGGGCTGCCCGCGTGACGAGCAGCTTCTTCGGCACGAGCACGGCCAAGGCATTCAAATCGGCGACGGGCGAAACGGTGACCTTATCAATATTGCGAACGCTCTTATAAACAATCGGGTCGAGCGTCGCCGTCGCTAACAGCAGCGTGACATCCTGCAATTGCAAGGCCTTCAAAATCAACGCCACGTCTTTGGTCTTGGGAGCTGTCATCGACAACTCATCCAACACAATCACGTCTTGCGAATTCAACTTGCTGGCAATCGCCATCCGTGTGGCCGCTTGAATGGCCTTCTTCGGCAACCGATACGAATAGTCACGGTTGCGAATCGCAAACGCATGACCGCCGCCACGTCGCTGGGGAGCTTGCTTCGAGCCGGCGCGGGCGTTGCCCGTACCTTTCTGGCGATACATCTTCTTGGTCGTGCCGCGAACTTCCGCGCGACTCTTGGTCTTATGCGTGCCCATCCGGCGGTTGGCCTGATACATCACCACCACATCGTGCAGCAACTGCTTGTTGATGTTGGGGGCAATCGACGCGGGGTCGATCTCGTACTTGCCGACCTCCTTACCCGCTCGATCATAAACCGGAAGACTTACCATGACTTTTTCGTCCAACTTAAATCCGTCTAACTCAAATCCATAACACTTGCCAAACACTGCCACCCAACTATCACCAGAACCTACTTGACGCAATTCGTTTCCCGAATGATCAAATAGGTGCCCGGCGGGCCAGGGACGGCGCCGTTGATGAGCAACAGGTTTTTTTCTTTATCCACTTTCACCAGCCGCATGTTGCGAACAGTCACCCGTTCGTTGCCATAGCGCCCAGGCATCTTCTTACCCTTCTTCATACGACCGCCACCGCGGTTCGCAGCCAAGGCACCGGTGCCGCCCATGTGACGATGCACCTTCTTCACGCCGTGCGTCGCCCGTTGGCCAGAGAAGTTCCAGCGCTTCATAGCACCCGTGAAACCGCGACCCTTGGTATTGCCAGTTACATCGACGGCCTTGACGCCTTCGAGTGCGCTGACATCGACGATGCCGCCCACGGCTAAATCACCGGGAGGACCACGAAACTCGCGAATGAACCGCTGCGGTTCACAGTCGGCCTTGGCTGACAACTCAACACCCGCCGACTTGAGGCGAGTGGAACGGCGACTAGTAATGGCCGCGACATGACCACGTTCACTGCGACTGGCCAGCCGGCGGGGCTTATCGAGAAAGCCCAACTGCACGGCTTCATAGCCATCGCGAGCTTGAGTGCGGACCTGCAGAACGCGACAAGGGCCGGCGAGCACAACCGTAACGGGCAAGCAGGCCCCGTTCTCATCATAGATTTGCGTCATCCCGACCTTGCGGCCGAGTATTCCCTTGGTCATCGCGATATTCCTGTGGTCCGTTGCCTGCCGAGAACACAACGCCTTGAAAGTTCAAAGCCCTGCTTTACCCGGACGGCTTCCCGTCAATAATTTACGGCTCGCAAATTAACTTGTAGTTCGTAACTCGTTTAGCGCGTCGTCGCCTTGATCTTAATGTCCACACCCGCTGGCAGGCTCAGCTTGTTCAGCGCCTCGATCGTCTTGGCGGTCGCTTGCACAATGTCGATCAGCCGCTTATGCGTCCGAATCTCATATTGCTGGCGAGCCTTCTTATCGATCGTCGGACCCGACAACACCGTGTACCGCTCAATGCGAGTGGGCAACGGAATCGGGCCGTGAACTTCGCTATGGGTGCGCTTCGCCGTGTCCACGATCTCTTGGGCACTTTGGTCCAAGATCGCGTGGTCGTAAGCTTCCATGCGAATGCGAATGACTTCTTTAGCGGCAGCCACCGGGGCTATTCTCCTGCAACCGAATCTGCGTCCTTCACAACCATCGGCCGGGGTTGGCTAATGGGGAAGCGACTAAGCTTAGCAAAGAGATAGCAAAGCAGTCAACGGGGGCTGCGCGAAATGTTCGCTATTCCGCGGAAGAACTCCCCGCACCCGGTTGCAGCGTCACTTGCTCTGTTGTTTTGGGTTGCGTCGCTATCGGTTGCAGAGGCTCAGGCACGAGATCGATTGGCTCGAACCGGCCGACGTCCGCATTCAGGCGCACAACGTCTCCCTGCGACCAGATATCGAATCGCACCTGGTTCGTCGGATTGTTCGCAAAATCACGCCGCGAAACATCATTGCCCACGACCACAGTCGCCGCGTAAGAATTGCCGAGCAATCGAAGTTGCCCTTCATGCAAGATGACGGCCGTCTGCTTGTCGATGCCCAGGCCGAAGTACCCCGGGTTGTCTTCAATCACATCTCGCAGCCGCTCGAGGCGATTCCGTTCCAGCCAATGCGAGTCAGCCACCAATCCGGGTATCAGACCAAGACCTGGGCGAAGCAACACGGGGTCTTTGCCGCTGATAATCATCATCTCGCCAATCGCCATCGCCCCGGCACAATTGCCGCCAATCGCGCCGCCACGCGCCAGCAACTTCTTAAGGTCCGCGAGCATGCGGGTGCCGCCATAGACATCCGTGAGCTGCGACTGATTACCGCCCGTGAACCACACGCCGGTCGCGTTCTGCAGCGGGCTGACGAAATCGGCGCTATCGGCTTCGGCTCGGTCGCGCGTGTGCAGCACGGTGACGTGCGCCGGTTTCCAAACACTCCATTGGTCGATGAACTGCTGCGTACCTTCTATTTCCGTCGCTTCCCAGGCCGTGGGAATGATGACCAGCCGGGCTTGATCACCGCCCGCTAGCTTGACGAATTCCGCGCCCATCGCGTCAATAAACGTGCCGCCGGTAAGCATCACCGGCCCCGACGAATTGTCGGCTTGGAACCACTTCAAAGCAGGCGGCGGCGCTGGAGCACTCGCAGCGACGACAGGCTTCATAACGACGGTTGGCGCGGCAACCGGCCAGCGGGCAAAGTGCCCCGCAACCGCGCAAACCAGCATTAAACCCGCGATTTTCCAGCGATTAGACACACCCAAGCTCCGCGCATAAGCCAGGGATCGCACCGTCGGACCCCATAATCGATTGTTATCTTGTCGCGAGTGGAAAGCAAGTTGCCAAAAAGTTGGAGTCCCTGCTTCAGCCGGTCTGCTATCGCGCCCTGACCGGCTAAAGCCGGAACTCCAACAGGTTATGAATGACATAGCGGCGCTTGGCCGTTGGACTCGCAGAGGGAGTGATCGTCCACTCGAAGTGACGATTTGTTAGCATCGGGCGCAACCGGTCGTCCGCTATGCGGCCAGGGGCCATTCTAACGGGTTGAGTTGCGACCGATACGGATATACGCGTTTGGTTTCCTG